>DASYEA010000329.1:0-4703 GCA_036499265.1 Schlesneria sp.
ATGTCATCGTCATCGGTCAACTGCGCATCCGCCGGCATGACCGATTCCAATTCCAGGCACAGTTCCGTCCAGGCTACTTCCTTTCGCCGCTTCATACCTTTGATATGTTCGCGCAGCAGGTTACGGGCAATTCCCAGCAACCAGGGACGAACCAGCGCATTGGAGTCGAATCGTGCCTGCGACAGATAGAACCGCAGGAAGACTTCCTGAGTCATGTCGTCGGCGTCCGTCGCCTGTAAAAGGCGGGCTCGCAGGTAGCCGTAAACCGCGCGCTGATGTCGCTCGATCACGGCGGCAAACGCCGATCGATCGCCTCGTCGAAGTTGCTCGATCAGCGTCTGGTCGATAGACAGCAGCAAAGTCGCGGTCCAAAAAGCAAAAGGCGAGGGATCAGGCGGGAGATCTCGCGGTGTGCAGATGGTACGGTGACAGTCACGCCAAATGCAACTGCGGACTCGATTTGCGCGCCTCGTCGCCCTTTGCGTCATTCCCGCAAACTTCGCTGGCCCGTATTAAAGGTGCGACCTCTTCGGCAACAAACACGCGATGAACGCAGCCGAAATGCTCGCCAGGGTTGAACTGCTTAATCATCCGCCAGTTCCAGGGAACTTGAATCAGTCGCCCGGTCGACTCGGCCTCTTGCACCTTATCGCTTCGCAATCCGATCGCTCCAGCGGCGGGACCGTGCGGGCCGTCGATAGTCCCCAGCACCGTGGTGCCGAACCACAAGAAGAACAGGTCAAACCAGGAATAATAGTTCCAGATCGTTGTCTGCACATTCGCCAGAGCGGGACCAAACTCGACTCCAGGCGACACCGCCGTCGCCAGCATGACAATCCCCGTCACTTTTCGGCCCGGCGGCAGAGCACCAGCAATCAGCAACGACATTCCGCCCCCACCCGAATGCCCCACCAGCCAGACCGGGCGGCCAGGATACTGGTCCTGATACTCTATCACTTTATTGGCCAGTTCCAATGCAACGCGATTGTTGCGTTTCAAACCGCGCAGATGGAACACGGTGAGGAATCTGTTTCCCGTGGTCCAGTCGACGATCTCCATCGCACTGCGAACGCCACCATCGATCAGGCCAGCCAACAAGCCAACGTTCAAAAAGCTGCGACCTTCGATCCCTGTCAGAACCATGACCAAGCCATGTTCCAACCGTTCCGGCTCCATCCGTCGAATGAAGCGGCCACGACAGAACCAGCCCAGCGGTGCGACCCCGAACGTCAACCAGCAGAGGATTCCGCGCCACCAGCGTGTGCGCCCGGACGGACACGGATCAAAATCGGATTGTTGGTTCACCACAGCTAAACGCTATCGAATTTCGAAGACAATAGGCGACGATGTCGTCGGCACAATACTGTCGTAGCGGGCCGATCACTCGAATGCAAATGAGAAGAAAATCGTCATTACGGGGGGGGATAGGAATCGATCTGAACTGTTGTTCGTTGGATTCCCGCCTGTGCGGAAATCACGACGGCGACAGCGATCCTTTCGCCGAATGGACGTGTTCGTGATCTTCGTCTGCAGCCCCTTCCGCGGGGATGGGTCCCTGCAGCATCATTGGGACTCGAAGTTCAGGGTAACCGGGATCCGAAGTCTTAATTCGAATCATGACCTGGTGCTTACCGGTTGGCAGCGTCCCAGGAACGTTCACTTTGACGGTCTGCGTCCATTCACCAGTCGGCGTCAGAGCTCGTTCACCGATCACGGGTGAGACCAACTCCGATGTTGACGTGACTTCCGTGATTTCAAACGATTTCTTACGGCCGTCGGTCACGGTAAACGTCGCATCAGTGCTGTCGCTTCCTTCCGGGTGATAGACCATCAATGCTGGCGGCGACACCGTCATCTGGCGTTCGGGGATGTTAAGCTTGAACGTCAAACGAACCTGACGCGGTTCGGGATCGGTGTAGGAGACATCCGCGAAGAGTTCTTTGACTCCCGGCTGTTCTTTCATCGGCTGAATTCGCAGCACGATCCGGCCTTCTTCGCCCGGTTCGAAATGCTTTTGATCGAGACGTGAGATCAAGCAGCTACAACTCGGGTCGACGGCTGTGATATCGACTGCCGACTTGCCGCGATTCGCAAACACGAATGTGGCTCGGGCTTCTGGTGTGGGCTGAATCGGCCCCAGATCGACGGCGTATTGGCGAAACGCCAAGCCGGGTCGTTCTGGAATACTGATCGAGAGCGGAGTCGGAGCCGCCCCGGAATGGACGACCACGGACCAGATAAAGGGAGCCAAAGCGATAGCCAGCGTTCCGAGTTTCGCCGAGACAGCCATGTCGAGGCTCCCACACGATGTGTTGATGAATGATGAGAATCGAGCGAGGTTATTGACCGATTGCCGTTTTCAAGTCTTCGATTTCCGCGGTCAGTCGAGTGACCAGAGCCTTCTTTTCCATGAGCTCTTGCTCGTTCCTGCGGACGATTTCTTTGATGCACGTATTTAACCGGGCCACTTCGGCCTTCTGGCCGGCTGTTTCCAAATCCTCGGCCAGCGCACGCATGTCTTGCAGTGTGCGGCTCACAGAATGGGTTGCTGTCGCAGTGACCAGCACGGGGTGGTCGGCAGTCTCTTTGAGCAGTTTGGGAGAGACTCGCTGCCGTGGAATGGCGGGTTCGCTGGCTGTCAGCAATCCCAGTCCGGCAGTTCCCAAAGCGGCGACTAATAATAACGCGATTGTCCAAGCCTGACGGGTCATGGTTTCCTTCCGTGGAATTGACCGATTATGAATCAGCAGGCTTGTATCAGCACCCAGATTGTGACGTCAACGTGAATTACCTGAATGAACGGACAGAATCGAGCGTTTCGAACACCACTTCCATCATCCCGCGTCGGCGGGAACCCAGTGATCCCGCGCGCGGCGGACGATTCGGTCCGAAATGACTGGCACTGACTATCAATACGCTTGATCAATACGGCTCGGACTGGAGTGCCATGATGTTTTGGAAGCAAAGGAAGGCAAACAGCATTCCCGGGAAGTTCATTCGAAAGTAGGAAAAGAAAATCGCTGCGGCCGTACCAGAAACGAGCACGCTAATCATGGCCGAGGCCCGGTAGGGATCGCGGAGGTGGCACCACGTTAAAAACGAGCGGCAGATTTGCCCGCCGTCTAGCGGTAGCACTGGCAACAGGTTCACAAGTCCCCAGAACAAATTGATAAGAACCAGTTGGTATAGGACCCAATCCACACGAGGATCGACATCCGTTTTTCGCAATAGAAACATGGCCAGCACCGTCAGGCCGAATAAGCCAAACCCGGCAAACGGCCCCGCCAATGACACGGCGATTTCACGCCAAGGCGTCCGATTATGATTTCTCTGCGAGTAGGCCAACCCGCCACACCAGTACATCACGATCTCGGATTGCCAGCCAAAGGCTTCTGCCATCAGGGCGTGTCCCAATTCGTGAATCAGAATGGACACGAATAAGCACATGACCCATAAGAAAACGAGATCCAGACGATCGGGGTTCCAGGAAAACAGCGCCGTAGCGATCCAGAATGAAGGGTGAACGCGAATCGGGATGCGAAACGCAACCAGGCGCACGTCAAAGGGGGTCGGCTCGGTTCCAAACATAGCGAACGGCATCTCCGCGGAGGCAAACAAATTTCCAGCGGACTGTAGCGTGAAACGGACCGACAAGAAACCCGATGAAATCAGATGTTTGGAAAGCAAACGTCACTGCTATCGTCAGACAGGCAATCCCCTAGCCACTGTTTGTTTCATCCGCTACCATGTCGCAGTCGACTCATGGGTCGCATAAGACTAATTCTCACGTCCTTAACCGGGCGTGCGGAATGCTGCGGGGTTACCCCGCGGTCGCTCAATTGTTCGAGATTCGTGGTGTGAATTGTCGCCACGGTCGACATGACCGTGACGACAATTCGCTAGTGGATCGGTTGTGCGGCCCATGAGCCGACTTGTAGTTTAGTAACCCTGCGGAGTGAGCGAGATCTCGTATCTCGGATGGATCGCCAAGTGTCTCAGGATGTCACTTCATGGGGTTATTTTCATGGCTGTTTGGATTGTTCGGTGGACGGAGCGGGCCAACTTCGGACCGCGTGACTGACGGAAGTCAGACGACACGTCCAGAACGGACCAAGTCTACCGACTCGGCTGGCAAGCCGACTCGACGCCCGCCGAAAATCCGGTCGCGAGTTCGGCTGGTCCCTTCCGCTCAGCACGAGACCTTGCGCCGACGACAACAGAGTAAGCAGCCTTGCTTGGAAGTAGCAGGGGCCTCGCCCTACCGATTCGCTCGCTTTGGATCGCGGACCGGACAATACCTCGATCTCAGCGACGACGGTGACGAAGCGCTGCTCGGTCAATGCGGATTGCCTGTCTTTCACACGCCCGAACAACTCGCTGAGTGGCTTGGCTTACCGCTGAATAAGGTGGCCTGGCTGGTGCATCGATTCTCGGCGGGAAACGCGATCTCCCCAGAGAAAGCTCATTATCACTATACATGGCGTCAAAAACGTTCGGGCGGAGTCCGGCTGATTGAATCGCCGAAACAGACGTTGAAGCAAGTTCAGGTCAAGATTCTGCGCGAGATTCTGGATCGCGTCGCGACTCATCCTGCCGCACATGGGTTTGTTCCCGGACGGTCCATTGTCACGAATGCGGCCCCGCATGTTGGCCAGGGAATCGTGGTGAAGTTTGACCTGACGAACTTTTACACGACCGTCGGC
>DASYEA010000330.1:0-5127 GCA_036499265.1 Schlesneria sp.
TCGCCAGAAGCTGCGTTCGTGGCTCGCCTCAGATGATCCGCAGATTCGTGTCCGATTAGGGCTGTACGGAATGATGCTGGGGTTGTGTGGCGACGAGAGTGATGCGGAGTTTCTCGAACAGTTGATCATGAAACTTCCCGAGCCCGATCAGCCTCGATTTGGGGTCGACGGGATGATGGCGGGATATATTCTGATCCGGGGTGAACGTGGTTTGCAGAAGTTGATGGACGAAAAGCTAGCTGATCGTCGTGCGGAAGACGATTTGAAGCTTGTTGAAAACGCGTTGGTATTCCTGCGCGACTATTGTCCGGATCGCATCCCCACCGTGGTCGTCTGCGATGCCATGCGCCGCTTCATCGATCACCCGAAGTTGGCAGCCAACGTCGTGAAACATCTCGCTCGGTGGAAGGACTGGCAGTCTCTCGACAAATTGATTGCGGCCTACGGCAAAGAGCCATTCGATTCGAATTTTGGTAAGCAGCAGATCGTGATTTTCGCACTCGTTTGCGAGAAGGATGGTAAGGCGACTTCGCCCGATGCACTGCCGGCGACCGCCATCAAAGCCCGTCAGTTTCTCGACGGACTCGATCCCAAAATTGTCAGGACGGCTCGAGGAGTGATCGAACCGAGTCGGTCGCCTTCGAAGGTCGAGTAGCAATTACCCGATGGCATGCGATAATCCTGGTGATCGCTTCACGTCCACAGTTCAGGGCCATTTCAACGCCCAACCGACACGCTCATCCTCCGGAAATCACCAATGCAAGACTACGAGAAGCTGGGTGCCTTCTATCTCGGCAAGCCTTACGATCTCGAAGCCAAACGCCCGGTGGCGGACGACCTGCTGCTGTATGACGCGAAAGACCTGACAACGCATGCTGTCTGCGTCGGGATGACGGGTAGCGGGAAAACGGGATTGTGTCTCGCACTCCTTGAAGAAGCCGCGATCGACGGCATTCCCTCGATCTGCATCGATCCCAAGGGAGACTTGGGAAATCTCTTGCTCGCCTTCCCCGAACTGCGGCCCAGTGACTTCAAGCCGTGGATCGATCCGTCTGATGCCGCACGGGCGGGAATGAGCGCGGACGACTATTCGGCGAAGATGGCACACGTCTGGAAAGATGGACTGGCAGCTTGGGGCCAACCGCCAGAACGAATCGCCCGCTATCGTGACGCGGTCGATATTTCAATTTATACACCCGCCAGCAACGCCGGGTTGCCGCTGACCGTGCTGCGATCATTCGCGCCGCCGTCTGAAGCGACGTTGAATGATTCGGAAGCCATGCGAGAACGAGTTTCCGCATCCGCATCGGGACTGCTGGCGCTGTTGGGAGTCGAATCGGATTCGCTGCAAAGTCGGGAACATATCCTGCTGGCAACAATCCTGGATCGCAGTTGGCGCGATGGCAAGGAAGTCGACTTGGGTCAATTGATCCGCCTCATCCAGAAGCCTGGATTCGACAAGGTCGGATTCATGGATTTGGAGAGTTTCTTCCCGTCGAAAGATCGATTCGCCTTCGCGATGACGCTGAATAATTTGATCGCGTCCCCCAGCTTTCAGGCTTGGATGGAAGGAGAGTCACTCGATATTCAGCGGTTGCTCTATACGCCCGAGGGCAAGCCACGACTATCGATCATCTCGATCGCCCATTTGTCCGACAGCGAGCGGATGTTCTTCGTCACGATCTTGCTGAACGAGATGGTCGCCTGGATGCGCAATCAGTCGGGAACATCCAGCCTGCGAGCGCTGCTGTATATGGACGAAGTCTTCGGTTACTTCCCGCCCACAGCAAACCCGCCGTCGAAGACTCCGATGCTGACTCTGATGAAGCAAGCCCGTGCGTTTGGCCTGGGTGTCGTGCTTGCCACGCAGAATCCAGTCGATATTGACTATAAGGGACTCTCGAACGCTGGAACGTGGTTCCTGGGGCGGTTGCAGACGGAGCGAGATAAAGCGCGGGTGCTCGATGGTTTGGAAGGGGCTTCGGCGGCGGCTGGAGCGAATTTTGATCGAGCCAAGATGGAGAAGATTCTGTCTGGATTAAGCAACCGTGTCTTCCTGATGAACAACGTTCACGAAGACGCACCGGTCGTCTTTCAAACTCGCTGGGCTCTCTCCTTCTTAAGGGGGCCGATCAATCGCGATCAGATCGCACTGTTGATGCAAGACAAGAAAAAAGCCCTGCCGGCACCGTCCGCTACTTTGTCTATGTCGATTAAAGACTCCGCCGCCGGCGCGCACCCGGTCCTACCGCCAGGGATCCATGAAACATTCATTGTCACGCGGCCGCTGCTTGGGAAGTCGAAGCTGCTGTATCGTCCGGGGCTGTTGGGCACTGCGCGGATTCGATTTCTTCAGACCACCTCAGGCATCGACGAGACGCACGATGTCAATGTGTTTTTGTCAGCCGTCGGCGAAGTGTTGCCGACGATCTGGGACGAGGCCGTGGTCTCGCAGGATGATGAACTCGAGCAACAGGCCGAAGCAGATGACCAAGGTGGATTTGCGACGTTGCCCGCCGATTTGAGCCGTGCAAAAACCTATACGGAACTTCAAAGTGCTCTTCGGGATCATTTGTTCCGGACGCAAAAGCTTCAACTCTGGAAATGTGCCGAGCTGAAGGAAGTTTCGAAGCCCGGCGAATCCGAAGGTGATTTCCGAGCGCGCATCACTCATTCCGTTCGCGAAGGTCGCGACTTGCAGGTTGAAAAGCTACGGGCAAAATACGCACCTAAGCTCGCAGGCCTTCAGGAGCAATTGCGTAAAGCTTACCAACGAGTTGATAAGCAAAAATCGCAAGCCAGCCAGCAGACATTTTCCGCAGCCGTGAATATCGGAACATCGATCCTAGGGGCGGTCTTCGGCAGGAAGTTGGCATCGGCCACCAATATCAGCAAAGCGGCGACCACTATCCGGAGCGCCAGTCGAGTGGCTGGCGAGAGACAGGATGTTGCTCAGGCCGAAGAAACGGCAGACGCCATTCAACAGCGGATTGATGACCTGAACGGGCAGTTTCAAAACGAAGCCAACTCCCTGATTGACGGCGCCAGCGCCGACAGCGTGAAGCTCGATGAAATCGTTGTCACGCCCAAAAAGACGGATATCACGATCGTTCAACTCATGCTCGCGTGGACCCCATGGTCCACGGACACAAGTGGAACGGCACAGCAAGCATGGTAGTTGCTACTGCGAGACGCAGACTATGGGACGGCGGCGTACGTTTTGGAGGTGATCACCGTTCCAGACGTCGACACGGTATCAGTTCCGGCACCGCCATCAACAGTTAGCTTGGTGATGTTGCAAAGTGTCAGACTGAGTCCGTCGTTTCCGTCTCCCAGACTGAAGGCCATGCTGGAGGCGCGTAAACCGGAGATCGAGATCTGATCATTCCCACCTGTGAATGTCCCCACCACTTTCACATCGCTTCCGACTGTGAAAGCGACGGATTGCACAGCGCTCGCGCCAGTTCCAATCAGGGTTGCTCCTGCTCCCTGGACAGTCAACTGACTGCCTCGCAAGGTGATCGAAATGGCATTGTCGTTGGCATCATCTGTTAGCGTCAATGTTTTCGTGCTGGCGTTATACGTGGCCGCGACGTGGTAGTTGCCAATACTGACGGTGCTGACGAGGATGTTACTATTTTTGGTACCGTCGCTGACAACGAAATTCACCTTTCGCGGTGTGGTCGTTGGCGAGGCACTGGAGTTGGAATAGGTAACCGCTCTGAATGCGGCCTGGAATTGTGCCAAAGTCGCTGTCGCGCCCGTAGAGGTGAGGGCCAAAGTTCCCGTCGAACTGTCGAAACTGCTGACGATGTTGCCCATGGTCTGAGCATTCACAGTCAGACTTAGCACGTCCTGACTTGGTACGGGAGTTTGAATCTTGACGGATGCATTCGCCATCTTCGTGCTGTCTGCATCTGTAATCTTGATGTTGGGGTTGATCACAAGTGGTGCCGATTTAACGGGGTAGAACAAGTCTCCGGTTCCACTGAGAATGGGGGCGCTGGTATTGGTGACCGTGACAGTGCTGTAAGAGCCGCTGAGAGTGTACTGCCCCAAACTGCTGTAGTCGGTATAGCCGGTTGTCAGCGGACTGCCCAAGGCCACTCCCTCAATCTTCAGATAATAGACGCCGCTCGTCACTGTCTGACTGATTGAGGCGATCACGTCGTCGGGCGGGTTTGCGGATGTGACGAGCGTTCCGTTCGCATCATACAAGCTCAGTTGGATGTCCAGCATCGTATTCGCTGGCCCGCCGACGGAGTTGACGGTCAGCGTTCCCGCACCGGCGGTCAGCTTAAACCAATCGGTATCAGACCGGGTTTCGATGACGCCAGTCGCGCTGATCTGATATGTGCCGTTGCCGGTTGCGCCGGGAATCTGCAATGCCGCGGACTGGGTACTTGCGAAATCATCGGCACGCACACCGAAGCCATTTTGCGTGGCAATGATGTTCAGATCGTCTTCGGTGTTACTTGCGTTCGCGTATTCGCCCTTGCTCCATTGGACAAGCGGAACGTAGTAACCGGCTCCCAGGTGTGGTGCCCAGGCAACTTTTCCCGTTCCCTGTCCCTCATAGTATTCGACATGCTTGGAGCTATTGGCCGGGTACAGTCCGTCGTGGCTGAGACCCAACGTATGGCCTGCTTCATGGACTGCGGCGTCGGCGTTGTATTTAGCGACCGTTCCGACGCCGTCTTGCAAAACGAAACAGGGAACATCAGCTCCCTTTCCATAATTCCACCCGAAACCACCAACGTAAGCGACCCCGCCTGAATTTGGGGCTGGTGAGGGAGTCGACACACCAAACAAGACTCGCACCCCCCACTTAGTGTCGTTGCCCCCCGTCTTGATCAGATCGGCCACAGCGGGGGCTTCGGTCGTCACGTCGACCTCGAACGGGGAATAACACTCTGCAACACGTTGCCAGATCTCGTAGATGTTTGTCAGTTCCGCCGGGGAAAACGCACCGGTGTTGGAATCAATACTGTAAGCGGTCGTGGTAATCGTGGCAGCCGACTGATTCCAAGGAGTGTTCTTGGTCACCTGTCCGTCGAAATCGAGATAAATCATCTTCGTCGCGCCCGGGCGACTGTGGAGTTGAAAGACATTCGGCGGAACAGGAGC
>DASYEA010000331.1:0-3856 GCA_036499265.1 Schlesneria sp.
CGGGAACCGACTACGTCGGACGTGGACCGATTTGCAATAAGGGCAGCGCATTTCAATGTCCCAGACAATCGAATCACCTGGCCCTTCCTCAAGTGTATCTTCAGTAACGTTTGTGTCGATTGCAGAAATCGATTGTTTTTCGGGACACCGAATTTGCTGGTCGATGAATGCAAACGAAGACCCGTTGAAGTGATTGTTTGCCTCGTGCAATGAACTTGGGTCCTGTCCGCCTAAATTGGGGATGACGCTTCCCGCTTCCGCGGCTTCCAGAGAATCAGGTACGCAGATAGTAGGGTTAGAAGGAGGACGAGAGGCCAATAAGGGACCGAGCAAAGGCGGAATTCGATCTTTCCAACAACACCGTTGCTTAGATGAAATCCCGCCCCATCCAGTCGCCAAATGACCGTGGCTGATTTCAGCAGGTCTAGCCGCCGAAAACCGAATTGATCGACTTCAATATCAGGGATTTGTCGGCAGCTCGTCGATTGCGCAAGGTAAGTGGCTGTCCCTTCGAGATGGCTTGTCCGCATAAAATTGACTTGCCCCAAACAGGACAAGCAAACATATCGCCACGGTTTGCCATTGATGCTGATGCATTCATACATCATGGTGCTCCGTATCCAGACAACAAAAAGCACGCACGCCATCACCAGCGTGGCTAGCCCCGCCTTTCGTCGCCAACCGCGGAAGAATTCTTTCATTCAGGCATGATACCAAACGAAACAGCCCCGACTATCACGCGATTGATGAATGGTCACAGCAAGAAAACCCGCAACCATGACGCGATGCTCGGGCCTCGCCCTCCCAATCATCGACACACCGCGAATTCGCGGGCCGAATCTCGCATCTTCATTTAGCGGGATTGAGCCTGTTGGAATGCTGCTACTCCTTTCGAACGGGGGTGGGACACCGTAAACTGGAGGGTGCCCTTTTTCGTCATCCCGCCAGATATCCGACCGCATCCGAGAAGTGCTCATGTTGACCGCCTCCGCTTCCGATCGTGTCCGTGCCACATTGTCTCTGTTGATGTGGGCTGCCTGCTGCACGACTCTTCACGCTCAGATTGATTTCAATCGCCAGGTGCGTCCGATTCTGGCGGAGAATTGTTTTCAGTGTCATGGTCCCGACGCCAAACGAAATGGCACCGAATTGCGGCAGGGTGGCCGGGGCCTGGAGCGGCATCGCGAAGGCCCGGTGGAGATTCAAGCCGCATTGTCGGTGAATCACTGCGAGCTGTTTCGTTTGCGGCATGGACTAACATGATGTGGCCGGGAGTCGATTGCTTCAATGTCCACCAAACGTGGCTGTATGTTGACAGACCGGGTCTTCGCGAAGACGCTCCAGACTGAGGAGTGGAACGGGCCGCGAATTCGGTGGAATTAGCTTATCAATTTCGACTGTTTGCGTCTGCGGCCGGTGTTGAGTCTGCTGCTGCTGCTGAGATATTTGCGGCCGGACCTTTTTGCGAGATTGTTGTCCAAGAGTTTTCTCAGCGTTCCTAGTTAACTCTTCGCCGATATCCTTAGTAGCATGCTTGGGCAACTCCTTCCGCAGTATGTACGCACCACCCTGCTTGACAACTTGGTATCCACCGCGAAGGACGGCAGCACCAAGCCGGAAGGCGGCGATCGTATCTGCAGGAGCAGAGATGATGGCCATCTCGTCACCTGTCGGTTCGACACCTTGACCTCCTCGGAGGTCTTCTTCCTGCGATTTGCGAGACTCGTAATGCGTTCTTGAAGCCTTTGCCGCCTGTCGAGTCCTGCTGGTATTCGGCGTTCGCTCCAGAGCGTTAGCCAGTGACTTCATGTTCGTGGAAGCCTGCTTGTTTGTACTCGGCTTCGAGCTTCGCCCACTCTCGCGACGATCAATCAGGTATTGCCCAAATCACGATTGAAGTATTCGCACCAACCGTCGCAAAACTGCGTTCGCTCGGGTGAACAAGAATCTCGCTCACCGAACTGTCGGATGCGAATGATTTCAAACAGCCTCCAGTTGCAGCATCCCACAGGCACACGGTCCCGTCGGAGTACCCCGCTAAGATCTGCTTGTCGCGCTTGCAGAACTTTGCACAACCTGGGCTGCAGTTCTCACGGATCATCCGGCGAATTTCTTTGCGAGTTGAGAGATCGTAGACCACAATCACATTGGGATTGCTGGGACTCACTGGATGATCGTTTATCAAAGGAACAACCAGCGATCGCCCATCGGCTGAGACGGCCCCGTCAGCTGGGGTTTTACCTTCAGTGCTCATCGTTTCGATCAAAGCACCAGAATTGGCGGCAATGATACGGATATCGGGAGAGTACCAAGACCAGGTTAGGATCTGTGTTCGATCATTTGCGTAGTGAACATGGTGACAAGGAACATCAGGTTGAGAAGTCCAGAGCTTCTTCTGCGTGCGAAGATCCCAGAGATGCATCCCGTAGTTACCCACGGAGACCATCTGTTGTCGCTGTTCGTCGATGACGTATTCGAAGCTGGGTGAGACGGTCTTGAATGGTCCGACTTCCGTTTTCTTTTCTCTGTCCTGAACGTGAAAGTAGAAGTCAGGAGCGCTTTGCGCGGTTATGATGTAAAGCCTGGAAGGAGAAAGCCGGTGGGACTGTATCCCGTTCACTCCGGTGGTTGATTCTTGCTGCATCCCGGTTGCCAGATCCCAAGTGATCATCCGTCTTTCGGTCGATATCGATGTCAGCGACTTGCCGGTGGGTAAGTAGGCGGCACTGACAATCCCGTCCATGTGCCCGGTTTCGTGGATCACCTCCTTCTGAGTTGACAGATCCCAAAGGAAAGGAGTCACACCATCAGACCCCCCGACGAGATATTTCCCATCTCTAGAGAAGCTTAGGGAGTCAACCCACGTCGATCCTCGCAAGGTCCGCTGCTCGCGAAGTCGACCATCATTGTTGACGTCGAATAGTTGAGCTTCAAATCGGTCCGTGAAAGCAAGTCGCTTGCCGTCTGAAGAATAGGCTACGCTGACCATCTCGCTGGCGGCATTTTTTCCTTCGACTTTGTGCTGCTCCTCTCCGGTTTCGACATTCCAGACTCGGATCGTCGGCGGGAGTCGCTGCTTACGCTCGGCAAAGATTGGCCGAGCCCCTGAAACAGTCGCCAAATTCTTCCCATTGGAAGAAAAATCGAGTGCGAGAATTTCCTCAGATTGTTTCATCTCAATGATGCGGCGGCCAGTCGATGCATCATAAATTGATGTCATCCCGTGGATCATTCCTGCGGCGATGCGAGAGCTATCAGGACTCCAACAGATTTTTTCGATGTTATCTCGGTCATCAACGATCGAATTTGTTTGCCGACCTGTTTCTGCATCATGAATCAGGATGCCATCCTCGACAGTCCCTAAGATGGCAAGGTGGCGTGAATCGGGGGAAAAACGGATGACCGGACTTGTGATCGACCTGGCTTTGGTGCTCCATAGTTGCCGACCCGTTTCCGTTTCCCAGACAAACACTTCCCTGAATTCGTTACCGACGGCGACGAGACGACCATCGCGACTGACAGTCAGATCTTTAATCGCACCTAACTTGGTTCCGAACGCCCGCATCCTGCGGCCATCCGGAACTGACCATTGTGCCACGAGTCCGTCATAGCCTGCCGTGATCGCGCTCTTCCCGTCGCCTACGAATGCAGCGAGTGTGCAATGATCTGAGTGCCGCCAACGAGTGGTCCCCAGGCGCATCATCGCGCCTCTCGGAAGCGGATCGCCATACTGATCCACGGCCTGTGCTTGCGTCAGATTTGCCACGAGGAGCATGACCACGGATTGCAGCATCAATTCATCTCACTTCCAAACGGGATCTGGGATGCGCATTTCAGGTACTATTCCATAACTGAA
>DASYEA010000332.1:0-2844 GCA_036499265.1 Schlesneria sp.
TCAAATCACGAGCTGTAGGCCCGATCTGGTTTCAGCGCTGGGATCGCAACAACGACGGTGACATCACCTGGCGCGAGTTTCTTGGCCCGCGTGATGCCTTTGAGCAACTCGACGCCGACCGCGATGACTTGATCGACCCAAAAGAAGCGGAAGCAGCAAGGGAAGCAAAGGCCAGCAATCGAGCAGTGAAACCCACCGTAGATTCGACCGGCCGCGAGCCCCATTCGGTACAAGTCAAATCGGAAATCACTCCGGAATAGTAGTCGCTAACAGTACGATAGAGTTGCCCGCAGCATTACCTCATTTGACTCCAATCGCCAGTAACCAGATGGACAGCAACGATGCCCACCCCACCCTTGAATGACGATGCCGCCGCGGTGACGCGACTGCGTGAGGCTCGGACCAAGATCAAACGCGAACTGGCCAAGATCGTCGTCGGCCAGGACGAGATCATCGATTCGCTACTGATCGGGATGTTATGTCGCGGCCACATTCTGTTGCATGGCGTGCCCGGGTTGGGCAAGACATTGATGGCTCGCACGCTGGCGAGGACACTTCAAATGGAGTTTCGTCGCATTCAATTCACTCCGGACTTGATGCCGGCCGACATCACCGGCACGGATGTCATGGAAGAGGATCAGGCGACCGGCAAACACAAAGTTTCATTTTTGCCGGGACCAGTCTTCACCAACTTTCTGCTGGCGGACGAAATCAACCGCACGCCTCCGAAGACCCAGGCGGCGCTACTGCAAGCGATGCAGGAAGCGGAGATTTCCGTCGGACGCGAGACGTACAAACTGAAGCCGCCGTTCTTCGTTGTCGCGACGCAGAACCCCATTGAGATGGAAGGAACGTACCCGCTGCCGGAGGCGCAACTGGACCGCTTCATGTTCAATTTGAAAATCAAATACCCTTCGGTCGACGAGGAGGTGCAGATCATCAAGGGGACGACGAGCAGTGCCATCGCGACTGCCGATGCCGTGCTGCAAGCCGAAGAGGTTCTGCGTTTGCAAGACCTTGTTCGCGGCGTCCCCGTCGCCGACAGCGTGGTCCGTTACGCCGCACGGATTGTGGCAGCGACTCGACCCGTGTTGGCCGGCAAAGACACTGGCGCTAAATCGCTCGACGCCATTCATAAGTACATTTCGTACGGAGCCAGCCCGCGAGCATCGCAGTTCCTGGTGCTGGGCTCGAAAGCGCGGGCAATTCTGGCGGGCAGATACCACGTCGATTTCGACGACATCAAAGCGGTGGCTCATCCGGTTCTGCGGCATCGACTTGTCCTGAACTTTCATGCGCGCGCTGACAATATTGATACCGACGTACTTGTCAATCGGCTCCTTGAGGCGGTTCCGACAGAGGAGAGGAAATGATGAGACGATCTGCTTCACTAATTGCATTTTGCCTGATCGGCTCCCTGCTGGTCGCGGATGACACGGAAACTGGGGTGAGGCAGGCGCGGTTGGCGGCTATGCGGCAGCGTGCCAAGGCATTGCAACTGAAGGTAAGCGGGAAGGCGGACCTGCGGCGTGTCGAAAAGGAACCATTGTTCCGATACAGCGATCCGACTCGAACCACGACCGACGGAACACTGTGGCTGTGGACTCAGTCTGGGCAGCCGATTGCGGCAGCCTGCCTGTTCAACGACACCCGCGAAGGATTCCAATGGAACTACGAGTGTGTCTCACTGAGTGACTCGGCACTGCTGCTGGATGGCAGACCTGGCTGGAACTGGCGACCAGTCTCGAAGCCGCGCCAATGGATTCGCATTGCAGAGCCGGAACCAGGGCGTTCCGAGGGGGCGCGGATGCTTCAGATGAAAGAACTGTTAGCGCAGTTTCACGCGGATGCAGATGAAGATGGCAATATCTCGCAGTTGCGACTGTTGCCCAGGCAAGTTTATCGCTACCGATGTCCCGATGACAAAATCGAAGATGGTGCGATGTTTCTGTTAGTCTCCGGAACCAACCCGGAAGTTCTCGTTCAAATCGAAGTTCTGACAGACCGCTCCTGGCGAATCGGCTTCGCGCGAATGGCCGCGGCGCGACTAAAAATCACTCACGACGACAAAACTGTGTGGGAAGTCGAACGAATCCGCGAATGGAATCCGCAGCACGAATACTTTTCGCACTATGGTCCAGATCGCGGCGAGCCTGAACAAGACAAGAAATAAACCATCGAGTACGTGCGCGTTGCACAATTGAGATTCCACCGTGACAGCTAAGACACTTGTCGATCCCTCATTTTTCAGCCGACTCGACAACCTTGAGTTGCGGGCGCGCGGGATCGTGGAAGGATTTCTGCACGGATTGCACCGTAGTCCGTTTGTGGGGTTCAGTGTCGAGTTTGCGTCGCATCGAGAATACGCGCAAGGAGACGATCTGCGGCATGTGAATTGGAAGTTATACGCTCGGACGAAGCGACTCTATGTCAAAGAGTTCGATGCCGAGACGAACATGAATCTGCACCTGATGGTCGACATCAGCGGGTCGATGGAGTGCGCGAATACCGGTTACAGCAAGTTGTCGTATGCGACGACACTGGCCGCGGCGTTGGCGCATCTGGCCCTTAAGCAGCACGACGCAGTCGGGCTGACGTTGTACGCCGATGAAGTCGTCGCGCATCTGGAACCGCGAGCGAAGCCACACCAGTTGGATGAAATTCTGGCTGCAATATCAACGACGAAGGCTCGCCCAAAATCAGACGCCTCGCGGGCCCTGCACCAGGCCGCGGAATTGTGTCAGCATCGCGGCATGGTCGTCGTGATCAGCGATTTCTTCGACGACAGAGAGGCGATCACTCGCGGTTTCGATCAACTCAGATATCGGCAGCACGAAGTTCTGG
>DASYEA010000333.1:0-8743 GCA_036499265.1 Schlesneria sp.
ATCCGAGACCGATCAACTGAGCGATTTCCAGGATGTCTACGCGATCGACGATTCATTCTCGAATGATTACAAGATCGATGTCGCGAAGGTCTTCAAGGCTACGTAACCACCGATAAAGCAGAATCCCACGGTCTGAGGTAGAAGCATGATTGCTCGTTCGCTCAGGCGTGGGATCATCGCTAACGTCGCGGTTCGCTAGAACTGCAGTTCGCCACCGACTGACAATCCTTGAATGATTGTGTCAGTAAAGCTTGGCGTAAAGAGGCCGTTACCACCCGCGGTGATGTTGTACCCGATGCTGTCGTAGGGCCGTGAGATCGATCCGACATACATCAAGTTGTAGGCCGCGTACACGTTCATCCGTTGAGAGATGTTGATTCGTGTGTAGAGCCGCAAATCAGCAATCGGACTGAATGTCGTAGCCGACTTGTGAAAGTTGAAACTGGTGTTCGAAGCTGGATTGTCGAACGGCACGTTGATCGTGGACAAGGAGGCCGTGTACGAGTTCAAGCCGAGCATGATCTTTGGCTCTGCTCCGAACGTCACTTTGGAGAGTGTTGCTTCCGCTCGCACACCAAACTGAGCTCCGTAAGAATTGTTGTTGCTTTGCGAGTACAGAGCACGGCCTTCTGGCGAAGTCGTTACAGGATTTGTTGTCGCATCCGTGATGAACGAGTACCCACCAGATTGGTACAACGACTCTCGATAGTTCAAGTATCGAAAACCGATCAGGGGACTGAAGGTGAGCAGATCGCCGGTGCCCTTGTTGGGGGCATCGAATATGTAGTTTGCTTCCCCGCCGTAGATGCCGGTTTTCATGATGGCCTGATAACCGCTGTCATACACCATGAACGTTTGCACACCGCCAACGTTGATCGGTTGCCCGATGAAGTTGCCTTGGATGGCGATCGGGATCGGTGGTGTCGACGAGAGGTCGGCGGGGATTTCGGGAGTGATCAGTGAGGTCCCGTCGAACCTGTTCTGGCGATTCCCCAGGACGAATGCAGACAGTTCCACCGCACCCGGCCCAATGGGGAGGCCGATTGTTCCCTTGAAGCCATTCATGTTCTTGACATCGAACGCGCCCAGTGAAGGCAAGACTGCCGTGGCAGGGTTCCCCGTGATTGGATTTGAGGGGATGTTGAACGTGTTTGGTGGGATCGGCGACGCCAGTGTCGACGGAACAAATCCACTCGTTGGAGTTGCACCCAGATTCACGTTACCTGGTCGCGTGCCTGACCAAAGCAGGTATTCTGCTCGGTAGTACGAATGTCGTAAGACATTCGTCAGCGCCCGATCCAGCGGCGAGTCTTCGTGCAGGAAACCCAGGTCGTCGGGCAATTGCTCGTAGATAGTGTTCGACGGCGCCGGAGGCGGCGGGCAGTACCCGTACTGCTGCGGTGTGGGCTGTCCTCCTGGTGGAGCATAACCATAACCGCCTTGCGCACGGCAAATCCCTGGAATCAGGGCGGCCAGCACAAAGAGCGAACCAAGCGTCATTCGCCCGGACATGTTCGCATTCCTGGAAGGTTGCAAAATCTAGGTACCGTCCCCGTTACCGCTTGGTAACGGGATCGCGCAACCGTGCCGACTTTGACGGTTGTAGTATGAGTATCGGTTACTACGAGAGATACTCTTGGGAGAATTATGCCAATCGAAACGGCTTCCGAAAGATTCCTAAGTCCGTACTCGAAGCGCCGTTGGAAGATGAGCGTGATCCCAGAATGCGAATCTGCTGCGCGCAACTCGCGAGCGTCTGGCGGCGGTCTCGCTGTAAGTCACTCGTGGATGAGATGATACCGATGCGAATCGCTTGGCTGGAGCGATCCAACGCGCGCGGCCACTGAAACCTTGAGCGTCTGATGTCGTTCACAGTCAGGTGGAATCCAATTCCACTATTGGCCGCCGTCCATGCGTGGGATTGCTACTGGGCCGACGTGACAGAAGGAGTGGTTAGACGATGGAGTTATCAGGCCGCGAACAGTCCGTGACGGCCGTTGCCGTGGAAGACCCTGATGAGGTTTGCGAAATCGACACCAGGAAAAACAGTGGGGGACGCCCATTGCGTCCCCCACCTTCCGATGTGATTTTCAGAGTGTTGACACAGTTTACGGAACGAGCACTCCGTTGATGTTGATCTGGCCGGTTGTTCCGGTCCCTGGCGTGAAGAACCATGGGAAGGTCGAACCGGTCTGGCCGTTGATCGAGACTTCGTTCAGGAGCGGGCCTTGGAGATTCAGAATTCCCGAGGTAACCGTCAAGAAGCGGATGCCGTACAGATTTGTCAATCCACCCGTCAGGTTGATGAGGTTATTGTTGATCTGAACGGTGGATGGACCCGCAACAGAGCTGAATTGCATCGCCTCCAGATCCGTTCCGGTCATATCGATTTCGTTGCTGAAGACGTTGATGACCGAGTTGGCTCCGACTGCAAATCGCATCGCTTCGTCATCGACGCGGCCTCCGATGACGATTACCCCGTTGGCAGGTTGAATGAACGTAAACAGGTTGCCTCCGAATCCGTCCAAGGCACCAATCTGGATATTCGCATTGCCGCCATTCGTGGTCACGTCAAGCCCTGTCGTGCCGGATCCTGTGGGAGAGTTGAAGGTGTTCCCCGCGATGCGGAAGGTTGATGAGGCAGTTGTTGACGGAAGGTTGATAACCAGACCTTCTGCGGAGTCTGCTCCAAAGTTAAACGTGTTCCCTTCAATGACACCCTTGGCGACGATACCGTTCCAATTCACGCGCATGTCAGACAGTGGACCAGCCAGGGCATTCGTGCGAGTGACAGTCATCAGGTTATTGACTGCGGTAAGGTTAAGTGTCGAACCGATGGCACCGGACTGTGTCCGAATCAAGATTGCATCGTCGGTTGTCGGTGCGACCCCAGCAGCAGCGGGCCCGCGAGTTTCCAAGACACCCGCCGCGAAGGCGGGGGCCAGATCGTGCGTTAAGACGTTCTGGCCAGCAGTCCCAGCGGCACCGAGGTTGATGGTATAGGTTCCCAGAGTCGTAGCAGTGAACAGAACTTCCTGATTTCCTGAAATGACTTGGCCGTTCCCCGTCACAGTGGATCCAGTCAGATTGAAGACTGGAGCGGTTGTTTGCAAATTTCGATTGCTCGAAGTTGCTTGAACGGCCGCTGCGTAAACGTTGATGCCAAATCCGTCGTTGCCGGTGATTCGATTTCCGGTCACAGTCAACGAAGGGGTGGTTGCATAGATACCGCTCAGGTGGTTTCCGCTGAAATCCATGTTGTTAAATACGACACCTTCAGAGTTGAGGATATATGCACCTTCCAATGTCGAACCTTGAATCAACCCGCCGCTGCCAGGAACCCCTGTCGTACCAGTGACGGTGAAGATTGTCGGGTGATTCGTGACACCATTGGTGTTGACACTGCTGGCAATGCCAATGTTGTCAGACAGAAAGATTCCGTCTTGAACAGAATCGGTTGAACTGACCGAAGTCAGATTCACACCGATGACCGAATCTTGGATCAAAACTGCGCCGCCACCGTTCGCGAAAATATTACCCGACGCGATGCTGAGGCCCAGAGTTGGCGCCGCGCTGGTGGTGGTGATAACCGCCGGTTGAGTACCTGCATTGTTCACATACAAGGCCAATCCGCTACCGATCAGGCTGTTCTGGTTGATGTTCAACGTCTGGATGGAAACGCTGCTTGGATTGTCGTTGATGTTCAAGCCAGCACCTCTGAGAAGAGGCAGAGGAGGTATGGGAGGCGCTGGAGGCACTGAAGGCGGATTAGCTAGTGGGCCTTGAGCCGCCAGGATGCTGAGGATTCGGAAGGTGACATCACCCGAAGTTCGAGACGTTGTCGTTGTCGCCGGTGTGATCACGTTGTCGTGAATATCTACGGCCGTGAACAAGCTGTTCAGTGTGTTTGCAACTTGAGTGATTCCGGTGAACTGGACCGAGTGATCCACATGTGCAATCTCGATCCCTGTTCCCGTGCGACGATCGATGGTGACATCGCCGAACGTGACTGTTCCCTGGTTGGATGGTGCGCTAAGAGGTGTGAACAGAGGATTACCGACCAGGATACTGGTTCCGACGATATCCTGTATGCTTGTACCGCCAGTCACACGGAAGCTACCCGTATTGGAAGCAGTGGCTCCGATCTGGATTCCGTTTCCGCCACCGCCCGAAATCGCGATCTGATTCGGACTGGAACTGGGCAGAATGGAGAGGAACGAGGCAGTGCCGGAGTTCCCTTCGAAATCGATTGCAGCTTGCGCGGGTGTTCCTGAAGCCGAGATCGACAGTGGTTCCAGGAACGAGATATTACCGGCGTTGTTCAGCATGGTGAGGCCACCTGCATTGCGATTCGTGATTCGAATTCCAGGTGCCAGCGTCCCATTCACAGGATTGGGAAGCACAAACCGGACGGAGGAAACGAGGTTCGGACTGACGCTGGTGTCGACCTGCATGTTCTCGATGTGAATGGCGTCCGCCTGCGGGTTGTCGATAGCCAGTCCACCGACGAAGCTGATCTGACCCAGGCCACGGGCCGGAGTGAGTCCCGTCGCAGCGGTTCCCTCAATATCGATGGCTCGTCCAGTTGTATCGGCACTCGTCACGGTGTTGACAATTGTCGCCTGGTCCACGATGACCACACCGTCAATGTTGTTCAGCAGGATGCCGCCGCCGGTCTGGCCGGCAACCGTTGCTGTGGCCAATGTACCGTCGTTGATGATCGAGCCCGTCATGTCAACAGTACCACCGCGGGCGATTCCATCGATTTCCAACGCATAGCCGCCGGTGTTGTTGATCGTGCTTTTCTTCTGCGTGATAGGTTCAATTCCGAAGAACAGCTTGCCTGTCCCACCGACGACATGCAGACCGTCGATGGAAGTAACAGTGTTTCCGACGTTATTGATCGTATCTCCCAGCATCACGACGGGGCCGGTCAGGTTGTTCAGGAAGACGCCATCGCCCTGAGCAAAATTGACATCCGTCTGATTGACGACGACATTGGCGACGCCGTCCCCAATGATACCGATGCCTGCTGGTCCGCTAGTTGGTGCCGTCGGATCGCCGATCTGGAATCCGCTTAACTCACTAGGTGCAGCAGCAGTGCCGCTGACGAGCGTGACCGCGTTGCCGGCCTGATTCGAAAAGATGGGACGATTTGCAAAGGTTGTGGCTCGCGGTAAGGTGATCAAGCCCAGGTTCGGCACATTGACACGATGGACGACTCCATCTCCTTCACCAAGGATTCGGACCGACGGAATCAACGTCACCGTGTTGTTGGGGGCGGTGTTGTAAACACTGTTAGCGTGGACATAGATGATGTTGCCCGCCTGCTGTGCTGGAACAGGGATCGCAGCATTGAGGGCGGTCTGGGCTTGAGTCAGGTTCTGCCAGGGATGGTCGACCGTTCCATCCGCCCCGGGCGTAGGTGCATAGCTGGCAACATGTTCGAAGAAGTAGGGATTGTTCGTCACAGGATTGATCGCGACCTTACCGGCGTCAAGCACTGGCAACTGGGCGACAACAACATTGTAGTTGCGGCGGACCATTTCAGTCATACGATCGAATTGCGTCTTACGCTGCCCGTCAGGCTGCTTGTAGCCACCGTAGGTCCAGGTGGCCCCGAACACGACGCTGGTATTGAAGACCTTATCGTTTAGGACTTCCAGCGATACGTTTAGGTTCTGAACAACGTCAGCCTGAGCGCGTGCCTTCCAACCATAAAAGCCATTCGTCGTGCTACCTTCGTAGTAATAGGCCCCACCGAACACCTTCAAATTGTGTCGAGTCGGGATGCGTCCAGGGATCGGAACGCCGGTTTCCCAGTCCACCCCACGCAGAGAGTTTCCGAACGTCAGGAGGTTATCATAGAGAAGCTGGTGGCCAACAAATCGCTGGCTACCATCGACCAGCGCCGACTTCAATAGTTGAGCGGTATTCGCGTGTGGAATGTAAGCGTTCGCTCGCATGTCCCACAATTGGCCCAGCGATTCCAGACCAAACCCCGTTTCACGGAATAGCCCGCCGCTGGAGTTGTCGTAGTCGTAGTAGGCGTTGATACCGAAGATTCGGTCCCATCGATCAGAGTAGTAGCGAAGACCACCACCCAGGTTCATACCCCAACCATCCGTTGCCGCGCGAAAGCCACGCAAGCTTCCGAACACCATGGCGTTGTTGATGAATCCGTACGGCATGATTTCCAGGGGGACGATGGTGTCAGTACGACCCACGGAAGGGCCCGTCCAAACCCCAGCGCGGAACAGAGCTCCGTAAGCCTCGCCCGTTCGACCAGATAACTGATCGCCAAACATGACGCCGTCCTCGACGACATCGCCAAAATCGGACTTTGACAGATTCGGAGTCGGAGTTGGTGCCGCATCTATCGTGTCGGGGGCACGAGGAGCCTCACCATATTGAGCTCTGAAAACTGGGGGACGCGGCAAAAGCTCTAGACTATCTTGTCCCAACGCGGTCCGCGCCGAAAGCGCGAGTGCTGTGCCCAGGCTAAGCCAGAACATGCACTTCAGTACCGTGGTCGTTGGAACAACGAGCCGCTGTGTCGACACGTACATCGAGTCACCTCTGCGGTGCGTAAGGGCGCGGACGTACCGCGACCGAAACCGGATGGGGGCGATCAAAACATGATGTGAATTGGGAGAAACGGACGGCGGGTTGTAGCTTCCGCAAAAAAGCGGAGCAATGCGAATCAAGGGCGTCTTTTGCTGTAAGTGCCTGTTTTGGACCGATTTCATCGAAAAAACAGGGGCCACCACCAATACCAAAAAAGGGAATCGGCACGACCTGCCGTTCAGAGGCCCGTCGAAGGCTTAAAACACGGACATCAAATTCACAGAAGAGAGGGCGTCGCATCGGACGATCGGAGAGGCTCCCGCCTTCATCCGAGCGACGATATCATACGCACCTCAATACTGAGGACATGCATAACCGGGAGTAACGACCGATGGCCGAGCAAATTTATCTGGCAATTGATCTTGGGGCTGAAAGTGGACGGGTGATGGCCGGGCTGTTTGATGGACAGCGAGTGAAGCTGGAAGAACTGCACCGGTTTCCTAATGGCCCTGTCCATCTCGCCGAGACCATGCGCTGGGACTTGGTTCGCTTGTGGTCCGAGATCCAAGCCGGCTTGGCCAAAGCCGCCGCGCGATTCGGATCGCAGATTGTTTCGGTCGGGGTCGATACGTGGGGTGTTGATTTCGTGATGCTGTCCAAAACTGGCGAAATGCTGGGGCAAGCCTACCATTACCGCGACCAACGTACGCGCGGCACGATGGAGCAGACTTTCCAGCGAGTCTCCCGGAGCGAGATTTTCGCTCAGACGGGGCTGCAGTTCATGGAAATCAATTCGCTCTACCAAATGGTCGCCATGAACCAGACCAATGGCCCGTTAATGCAGCTAGCTGACCGATTCCTGATGATTCCCGACTTCTTTCATTGGCTGCTGTCGGGCAGTCGAGTCGTCGAATTCACCAATGCCACCACATCACAGATGTTTCATCCCGTAGAAAGAAACTGGTCATTCGACCTGTTGCGCAATCTGAATCTGCCGACCCAGATGTTCGGCGACGTGGTTGAACCGGGAACAAAACTAGGGACGCTTCGCGACGAAGTCTCTCGCCGAACCGGCCTGCCGCGTCTGAACGTTGTGGCTCCCGCAACTCACGATACCGCTGCGGCCGTCGCGGCCGTTCCCACCGAGAATACGGGGAAGGCCAATTGGGCGTATATCAGTTCGGGAACCTGGTCGCTGATGGGGCTGGAACTGCCGCATGCCGTGTTGTCGCAACGGGCTCTGGAACTGAATGTGACAAATGAAGGAGGCATCGACGGCACGTATCGCCTGCTGAAAAACATCATGGGGCTGTGGCTGGTTCAAGAGTGCCGACGCTCGTTCGAGCGGAACGGTACCCCCTATGATTACGGGTTACTCGCACAAGTCGCGGGTGATGCGAAACCATTCCGGGCTTTTGTCGATCCGGATGACCGAGCATTCATGGCCCCGCAGGAAATGCCAGAAGCGATTCGCGAATGGTGCCGAAAGACGAACCAGGAAGTTCCGGACACGGAAGGGGGGATTGTTCGCTGTGCCCTCGAGAGCCTGGCATTGAAGTACCGCACAGTCCTGAATTGGCTCGAGGAGTTGTCCGGCGAACGGGTTGAAGTGATTCATATTGTGGGTGGCGGAACCCAGAACGAATTACTGAATCAGTTCACGGCCAATGCGACGGGACGCCCTGTCATCACAGGTCCAATCGAAGCAACGGCGCTCGGCAATATTATGGTCCAAGCGAGAACGGCCGGCGCCGTTGGTTCGCTAAGCGAGATCCGTTCCGTGGTTCGAGCTTCGTCAACGATGAAGCGATACGAGCCGCAAAACGTGGCCGCATGGAATGACGCGTACGAAAGATTTTCGTCGATCGTAAAGAAGTAACGGGGTCTCAACTTCGACAGCACACCCCTGACAGATTTAGGTGAGCCGCGCTGCGTCAGAACCCGGATGACATCATCCATCCCCTACGCATTCGGGACAACGCGGACGAACAGTCCGGGCCGTCTTCAACGAATCCGACGACTTTCGAACTAAGCTATCCGCGTGCTGACGCACAATGGCACTCAGTTTCGAAATAGCCGGCGAAAGCAGTTGAAGCGTCAAACTTAGGCATGACATTTGCGCACGAGGGAATCGATTGATCCCTTCCTGCCATTTCGGATGCTGATGCTCATGGAC
>DASYEA010000334.1:0-3558 GCA_036499265.1 Schlesneria sp.
TCATGCAGCCGGGGTTGTGTCATGCAGCCTGGGTTGTGTCATGCAGCCGGGGTTGTGTCATGCAGCCTGGGTTGTGTCATGCAGCCTGGGTTGTGTCATGCAGCCAGGGTTGTGTCATGCAGCCCATTGTACAGAGTACTCAGTACCGAGCACTCAATCGTCCCACAAAACAGATCACGCTTCAAAATCCGTGTTAATCAGTGTCCATCCGTGGCTCGCCTTCTCTTGAATCCAACTCCCGCCGCTCGGCCCTTCGCCCACAGCCTCCTTTCATCCCGCTAGTCAGTATGTCTGGCAGCGTGGCAGGTCGGCCTTCAGGATGTTAATATTCCCGATCTTTTGAGAAATCCCATCGCACAAGATCGCTGCGAAGACCCTCTGCGCTACTACAACAGACTCCAAGGAACACCTCACGATGGCCGTCTTTCTGGGGATCGATATCGGAACGAGCGGCACGAAGACGCTTGCGATTGACGAAGAAGGCACGATCCTCGCCTCGGCCACCGCCGAATACCCGCTGATGTCCCCTCGCCCAGGCTGGTCGGAGCAAGATCCCGAAGACTGGTGGGAAGCGACGATCACGACCGTCAAGAAGGTCATGAAAACCGGCAAAATCAAGCCCGATGATATTTCTGGGATTGGACTTAGCGGCCAGATGCACGGCAGCGTGTTCCTGGATAAACAGCACAATGTGATCCGTCACGCGCTGTTGTGGAACGACCAACGAACCGGTGCGGAATGCGTCGAAATCGAGAACAAAGTCGGCGGTCGAGCCAAGCTGATCGAGCTGGTCGCGAACCCCGCTCTGACCGGTTTCACCGCTCCAAAGATTGTCTGGCTGCAAAAGAACGAGCCTAAGAATTATGCCCGGACCACTCAAATCCTGCTGCCAAAGGATTTCATTCGGTTCCGGCTGACTGGCGAATTTGCCACCGATGCCAGTGACGCCTCGGGAACATTGCTGCTGGATGTCCGCAATCGTCAGTGGTGCAAGCCGCTGCTCGACAAGCTGGATATCAAGGCATCGCTGCTGCCGAAAGTTTACGAATCCGAAGATATCACAGGCAAACTGTCCGAAATCGCCGCCAAGCAACTGGGGTTGAAAGCGGGAGTGCCGGTGGTGGGCGGTGCCGGTGATCAGGCGGCGGGTGCCGTCGGCAACGGAATCGTCAAACGCGGTATTATCTCGGCCACGATGGGAACCAGCGGAGTCGTGTTCGCTCATAGCGACGATGTGCAGATCGACCCAAGTGGGCGAGTTCACACCTTCTGTCACGCCGTTCGTGGTAAGTGGCATGTGATGGGCGTTGTCCTGTCCGCCGGCGGTAGCTTGCAGTGGTACCGCAATCAGTTCGCCGAGACCGAAGTTTCTGCCGCGAAGAAGATCAAGACCGATCCCTATAACATCATCACCGAACAGGCGGCCGAAGCCCCACCGGGTTGCGAAGGTCTGTTCTTCCTGCCGTATCTGACGGGCGAACGAACTCCGCACGCCGATCCGAACGCTCGCGGTTGCTGGGTGGGACTCAGCCTGCGACACGGCCGATCCGCCATGATCCGTTCGATCATGGAAGGGGCCACGTATGCGATGCGAGACTGCCTGGAAGTCATCAACGAAATGCGGATCCCGATTCGCGAGATCCGCTTGTCTGGTGGTGGGGCTCGCAGTGAATTCTGGCGTCAGATGCAGGCCGATGTGTACGGACGCCGTGTCAGTGTGATCAATGCCGAAGAAGGTCCTGCGTTCGGTGCGGCTCTGCTGGCAGCGTCGGGTACGGGTCGATACAAGAGTGTCGTCGAAGCCTGTTCTGCCCTGATCAAGGTCACCGGCAGCACCGATCCTCAGGCCGAAGCCAAGCGAATTTATACCAAGTCCTATCCGATGTACGGTAAACTGTACAAATCCCTGAAGAGTGATTTCGTCGAGATCGCCAAGATCGTTGCTGAATCTTGATCAGTGGTTGAGATAGGGGTGAAGTCATGTCGGCACTGTATTTGACAGAGGACGATGTGGCGTGGTTGCTTGATATCGACACGGCCATCGAGTGTGTCGAGGAAGCGATTCGCCAACTGGGGTTAGAACGAGCCGAAAACCAGCCACGGCGACGTGTGCGCGGTGGCGAAGGTTCGATGCTGCACGTGTTGTCGGCGGGGGCCGAGTACCTGGGCTACACCGGTTACAAAGCGTACTCGACAACTCGCAAGGGTGCTCGGTTTCAGTTTGGTTTATTCGACGCCAAGACAGGTCAGCCCGCGGCGTTGATCGAAGCGAACTTGCTCGGACAGATGCGAACGGGCGCGGCTTCGGGCGTTGCTACGAAGTACATGGCTCGCCCCGATGCCAAGATCGTCGGCTGCTTCGGGACCGGACTGCAAGCTCGAACACAACTGAAAGCGGTCTGTAGCGTTCGTCGGATCGAACGAGTTGAGGTCTATGGACGAAGCGATGACCGGCGACAGCGCTTTGCCGACGAAATGGCCGAGTTGTGTAATGTTCCCGTGATAGCAATGCACTCACCGGATGAAGTCGCCGCCGAGAAGGACATCGTGATCTGCGCGACGACCAGCAACGTGCCGCTGTTCGACGGTCACGTGCTGTCAGAGGGAACTCACCTCAACGTCATCGGCAGCAACTATCTGGCGAAGACAGAAATCGATGTCACCACGGTTCGGCGAGCGGATCACATCGTCTGCGACAGCATCGAAGCGTGTAAGCTGGAGGCGGGCGACTTCGTGCCTGCATTGGAAGACGGCAGCCTCGCCTGGTCACGAGTTCACGAGTTGTCGGAAGTCGTACATGGGCGTGAAACAGGTCGCGCCAACGCCGACGACATCACCCTCTTCAAATCTGTCGGCCTGGCGCTGGAAGACCTCGCTGTGGCCGTCCGAATCCTCGAGAAGGCACGTATCGAAGGAATCGGCCAACCGCTGCCGTTCTAGTCGAGCCGCCCAGTTAACGATCAGGAGCGAGTGCGGTTCAAGGAATCAGATCCTGTCGAGCCCCGTCCACGCTCGTTCCATACGGTGTCGCCATGTCAGTTGAAACGGTTACGAATCAGAGCCGCGCAAAAGACGAGATCCCCGCTTGGATTCCGCGCGTGCTGAACGCAGCGGCGATCTATAACTTGGCGTGGGGTCTGTTCACCCTGTTCTTTCCGCTGCTGTTGTTTCGGTGGGTGGGAATGGCATCGCCGAATTATCCGTCCATCCTGCAAGCCTTGGGCATGGTGATCGCGGTCTACGGAATCGGGTTCGCGATTGCGGCCCGCGATCCGGTGAACCAGTGGCCGCTCGTGTTCGTCGGTCTGTTGGGGAAGGTCTTCGGACCGATCGGATTCGTGTACGCCGTCGCCATCGGAGATCTACCTTGGTGGTGGGGAATCAACATTCTCACCAATGACCTGATCTGGTGGATCCCCTTCACCGCCCTCATCCTTTACGCGATTCGAGTTCAAGATTCGCAGCGAAACACCACCGGACTGACCCTGGTGGACGCGCTGAAGCAGGCCTGCACTCAATCCGGCGAGTCGATGTACGACCTGTCTCAGCGACAGGAAC
>DASYEA010000335.1:0-4162 GCA_036499265.1 Schlesneria sp.
GTGTGACGGGGATCGCAGCGATCGTGACATCGGCACCCGTCTTTTGGTGAGTCTCAAGGAGTTCGCGATAGTCCATGCGATAAAGCTGATCGCCGGACAGGATGAGGTAGTAATCGATGTTTTTGTCGCGCAGATTGTTTAGGTTCTTGCGGACGGCGTCGGCAGTCCCCTGGTACCACGTTTCGCCTTCCATCGTCTGCTGGGCAGCGAGGATCTCGACGAAGCCGCCGTCGAAGCGGTCGAACCGATAGGTCTGTCGGATGTGGCGGTGCAGGCTGACAGAGTTGAATTGGGTCAACAGGTAGATGCGATTCATCCCACTGTTCAAGCAGTTGGAAATCGGAATGTCGATGATCCGATATTTGCCTGCCAGCGGAACGGCCGGCTTTGATCGGTACTGGGTTAACGGAAACAACCGTGTTCCCTTACCACCGCCCAGAATCACCGACAGAACATTTCGCATTCCCCAAACTCCCTCGCCAGATGTGCGTCGAAGAAAACTGAGATCTGCCAGACGGATGCGAACGCATCACGAGGGTGAAAACGCGGCCTTTACGACCACCCTCAGGCACTCCACGTTTGATTGCTAGAGAATATCAACGTGGGATTCGTTTGTGGAGCACCAATGTTTAGACAGATGAGCCGACGGCAACACCACCTTCAATTGCGCCGTCAAGTACGGACGCAACCGTTGATCGACTGGGGATTCAAAATAGTTCCGCGGAAAATTCTACGCAACTAGTCGTGCGCAACACCAATTTCTGCATCAGGTTGTGGGATTCCCTGGATCAGTTCTTTACGTCGCACGGGGACATCCGAGGGGGCTTCGATGCCGAGCCGAACTCGACCACCATGGATATCGAGCACGGTGACCGTGATCAGGCCACCATCGATCAAAATTTGCTGTTTCAATCCGCGAGTCAGTACCAACATGAGCTGTATCCTCCTTGAAGTGAATCACATCCCGTTACGCCTCTACGCAAGTATCAAGCCCCAGGCAAGGGTTTTGATTGGATTGAGTCGTAACTGATTATGAATTAATCGTTAATGGAAATTGTAATTTTGTGGCCACTGTGAAGGAGTGGGAATCTGATCTGAATTGACCTGCTACACCCTCTGTTGCGACTTGCCCACTTCACCGCAAATCGAGCCATTTCAGCTAATGTTCTGCGAGCGAAGGTCGTCGGACGTGGTTACACAGGATAAAATCGCGGTCAAACCGACAATGAGATCACCTGCCGAGCTGTCTACCCAAGGAGATACAGTGGATTCTTTGAGTTCTTTCACGCTCCGGCAGCTTTTGCTGATTGGCTTGGCCGCTTTTTTAAGTGTCACTGCATCCGCTCAGGAATACGAACCGAAGCTGGCCCCGAAGTCTGACGAGGGGGAGCGGACCATCGCGCGGTTCCGCGTTCCGGCCGGTATGAAGACCGAGTTGTTCGCGGCCGAGCCGCTAATGGCGAATCCGGTGGCATTCTGCATCGACGAGCGAGGCCGCGTCTATGTGGCCGAGACGTATCGTCAGCAGAAAGGTGTGGAGGACAATCGTTTCCACAAGAACTGGTTGATTGATGACTTGAAGGCTCAAACGGTCGAAGACCGTATCGCGTTCTTCAAGAAGCATCTGAAGGACGATGTCAAAAAATACACGCTGGAACATGACCGGATCAGGCTGCTCGAAGATGTGGACGGCGACGGGCGCGCCGACAAGTCGACGGTCTTTGCCGATGGCTTCAATGCGATTGAAGAGGGAACGGGGGCGGGTGTCCTCGCGATCAACGGCAAGGTGTTCTACACATGCATCCCCAAGTTATGGATGTTGACTGACGAGAATGGCGACGGTCGAGCCGATACGCGAGTTCCGCTGTACGACGGATTTGGTGTGCGAGTCGCGTTTCGCGGTCACGATATGCATGGGCTAATCGTTGGTCCCGATGGCCGACTGTATTTCAGTATCGGGGATCGCGGTTACAACGTGCAGACGCCGCATGGCCGGCTGATCAATCCCGATCAAGGGGCGGTCTTCCGCTGTAATCTGGATGGGTCGGATCTCGAGGTCTTTGCCACAGGACTGCGAAACCCGCAAGAGTTGGCATTCGACGATTTTGGCAATCTGTTCACGGGTGACAACAACTCAGACGGTGGCGATCGAGCGCGCTGGACTTACATTACCGAAGGATCTGACTCTGGCTGGAGGATGTACTACCAGTATCCACAGGATCGCGGCCCCTGGAATCGCGAGAAGCTCTGGTATCCTGCTCATCCGGGGCAAGCGGCTTACATCGTCCCGCCGATCATTAACATCGCCGACGGACCCTCGGGCCTGGCGTATTACCCTGGGACCGGACTGGATGAAAAGTATCGCGGTCACTTCTTCTTGGCCGACTTCCGCGGCTCTCCAGCCAACAGTGGTGTTCGTAGTTTTGCGATGATCCCGCACGGGGCTTCGTTCGAATTGGTGGATTCGCAAGAGTTCATCTGGTCGATTCTCGCGACGGACGTGGACTTTGGCTTTGATGGTGGCCTGTACGTTGCTGATTGGGTGGATGGCTGGGAGGGAGCAGGCAAAGGGCGGCTGTATCGTTTCCGTGACGAACAGCACGGCAAGTCCCCCGTCGTGGCCGAAGTGAAGCAGTTAATGAAAGAAGGGTTTGACCAGCGCAGTCCTCAGGAATTGTCACACTTGCTGAGTCATCCCGATTATCGCATTCGCCAACGGGCTCAGTTTGCGTTGGTGGATCAGAAAGCCGCCGCGGAATTGGTTGAGGCTGCAAAGTCGAACCCGCTCCCTTTCGCTCGTGTACATGGCCTGTGGGGATTGGGGCAACTAGCACGTAGCAACCCCGAGACGCTGGCACCAATCTTGTCGCTCGCCGACGATCCTCATCACGAGGTGCGAGCGCAACTCGCCCGGATTTGCGGCGACGCCAAGTTTTCCGCCAGTGAAACGCTGCTGACGAAGCTGTTGAAGGATCCCGATCTGCGGGTCCGCTCACTCGCTGCGATCGCAGTTGGGAAGCTCAAAGCCAAGTCGGCCGTCCGAGCGTTGTTTGAAGTGCTGGCGGAAAACGCCGACAAAGATGCCACCTTGCGACATGCGGCCGTGATGGGATTAGTGGGGGCTGCGGATCTGGAAACATTGCGCGAGGCACGCAAACGCCCGACGTCTGCCGAAAGAATGGGCGCGGTCCTGGCCCTGCGGCGCCTCAAAGATAAGGGGCTCGCCGAGTTCCTGAATGATCCGGAACCGCTGATCGTGCTGGAGGCGGGGCGAGCCATTCATGATGTCCCCATCGCAGAGGCGATGCCCGCATTGGCGAAGATGATCACCCAACCGGGACTTGTCGATCCGTTATTGCGTCGTGTTCTGAATGCGAACTATCACGGCGGGACGGCCGACAATGCTGCTGCGGTTGCGACGGTGGCGATCAATCCGAACGTCGATGAGTCGCTGCGTCTGGAAGCGATCAGCGAACTGCTGGAATGGAATACACCGACAGAGTTGGATCGGGTGATCAACGACTATCGTCCTGTGGAGGCCAGGAAGATTGACGTGGCGGCGGTGGTTCGTCCGTCGCTGGCTTCGATGTTTGCTGGAAGTCGCAAAGTGCGCGAATCGGCTGCGAAACTGGCGGGCCAATATGGCATCCGTGACGTTGAACCTTTTCTGCTCGAGATTGCCAAAGATGCCATCAATGTTGGGTCGGAACGAGTCGCAGCTTTGAACGCGTTGGAGTCGCTGCAGAGTCCGCACTTGAAGTCCGTTGTTGATGCTTCATTAATGGACGCCGATTCGCTGGTTCGCGCGGAAGCTCGACGACTGCTGGTTGCAATCGATCCGGGCCGAGCCGTAAAACTAATGGGCGAAACGATGGATGGTGATTCCGTGACCGAACAGCAAGCGGCCATCAAGGTGCTGGCGACGGTGAAGCGAGATGATGCTGATCAGGTGTTGGCCGAATGGTTGCGCCGGTTGGTGAGAGGCAAGGTTTCGGATTCGATCCAACTTGATTTGCTGGAGGCGGCGCAATCTCGCGGAACAAAAGAGATGCTGGCTCGAGTCGACGAGTTCAATGGTGCGCGGAAGGCGGAGGACCCTCTGGGCAGCTACCGCGAAGCGCTGTTCGGCGGAAACGCCGGGCGCGGACAAGAAATCTTCTTT
>DASYEA010000336.1:0-1691 GCA_036499265.1 Schlesneria sp.
AAGAGAGCGTGCGGCCCTTCTTATGAGTCGGAATAAAACTCGGCGTCATAAAAGGGACACTGCGTTCCGCTTCCGTTCTCAACAATTGCAGGCATTCCGGTGAGACGAAGTTGTCGATCCGAACGATATCTTCGCGATTGAATGCATCTGTCAGCGAACCGGGTTCGACCATCGACTGAATCGTCACAGGATATTGATCAACATCGCCCTGACGCTGGATGGCGAGTTCAGCAAGCAGACGACGGCGGTGAAGACGGTGTCGGATGAGCACCGTCAGCAAGATGGAAATCAAAACTGCGGCGGCGATGGCCCAACGCCACATAGAGTTTGCTTTCTGGACGGATTCGAGCACGGAGCGAAATGCAGGCCGCTATTTTTTGAGTCGCCGACGACATCGTCAAGACAGATCGAGAAGACCGCAGAAGTTTACCACGGAATACACGAAAAACACGGAATCAACAGGCCAATGCCTCGATCAGTCCGTAGTCAGTGTTCGGCTGACGGCTTCCGGTCCCACTTCGGCTGGACAAACAGATCTGCGATGGAGATCTTGAATCCGGGCAGGAACGGTTCGCCTTGAAGCGTTTGAGTTTCCTTGAACATCCGTCCCGAGGCCGGGGGATGAAACTGGTGCACATGCTTCGTGATCGGATCAATCACCCAGACCCCCTTGATTCCCGCCTGCAGATAGCCTTTGACGCGCTCGGACATCCCGTCGCGCCGATCATTTGTCGAGGCAACTTCGATCACGAGTGCAGGGGCTTCTGTTGCGATCAAGTTGTCGGCTTGCGCAAAGCGAACTCCTGATTGGAAGCATGAGATCGCGGGACACCGAATCGTGACTGGATCATGTGCCAGGACCAGCGGCAGTTCAAAACAGACATACGAGTCGACAGATGATTTCAGATACCTGGCCAGCGGTTGCGACAGATTGCGAACCACATCGCCGTGCAGTTCGTCCGGAGGGTCGAGGCGGATCAGGCGACCGGCGACCAGTTCGATCCAACGATCTCCCTCGAGCAATCGGTCTTCGTATTGCTGGACCGTCATAGGTCCAGTGGATTCAGGAGTCGGGGGCATGGACGACCTTTGTAGTGCTCAGGCGTGCGAGAAGGTGCATGGTATTGTATGTTCAAAGTGGTACGAAGGCACGTCGATCGAACAATGTCGAGAGCCTCTCGAAATGGACTTTCATTAGCGGCGAGTTCTTCGTTGAGAACGGCGTCGGTCGAGGAGTTGAGGGATGCGGATTGCCGTGATCGGGGCGTTTGGCCAATTGGGTAGCGATTTGATGCCGCTGCTTGGTGAGCGAGGGATACCGCTGGGACATCAGGACATCGAACTCACCGAGCCAGACAGCATCGCATCGGCGCTGGAGGCTCGACAGCCGACGCATGTGATCAACTGCGCGGCTTACAATCTGGTCGACAAAGCGGAGGACGAGCCTGAGGTCGCGTTTCGAGTGAACGGGTTTGGCACGCGGAATCTGGCCAAGTGGTGTGCATCACAAAAGATTCCGCTGTTGCATGTCAGCACTGACTATGTGTTCGGGCTGGAGAAGGGCGATCGACCGTGGCTCGAGACCGATGCGACGGGGCCTGCCAGTGTGTACGGCGCGTCGAAGCTGGCAGGCGAGATCTTCGTCCGCAGCCAGTGTCCGCAGCATCTGATCGTCAGAACGTGTGGGCTGT
>DASYEA010000337.1:0-3353 GCA_036499265.1 Schlesneria sp.
TCTGCGCCATTTTGAGCTCGCACTTGTGTTGAACTGCGATAGGTCGTGGCCAATGAAACTACTGGGAGTTGGGTTCTTCCAGTGTTTCTCGAACAAGAGCATCGAACTCGGAGCGCTGATAGGGTTTGCGAAGCAAGCGACCATCGACGACAGTTCCATTTCGTTCTGTCAACGCGTCGGACGGGAACCCAGAGGAGTAGATCACCTTTATTCCGGGTATAAGCTGGCGGATTTTCTCCACCAGTTCAACGCCGTTCATTCCGCCCGGCATGATGACATCCGTGACGACAAGCTCGATGCCAGGCTCCCGGTGTAGGACTTCCAGTGCGCTTGCACCGTTGGCCGCCTGAAACGTCGTATATCCCATCTCATGCAGGTAGCTGGACGCAATCTCGAGCAACTCGACTTCATCATCTACGACTAACACCTTGCGTCCCGGAGTAGCGGCGGACGACGTGAGTGACAGTGTTTTTGTCGTCTTGAACTGCTCCGTCGCTAGTCTCAAGTAGAATTTTACGGTCGTTCCGTAACCAAGTTCGCTGTATAGGAGCACGGTCCCCCCAGATTGCTTCACAAAGCCGTAGACCATAGCCAGGCCAAGTCCAGTACCTTTGCCGCGAGGTTTCGTAGTAAAGAAAGGTTCAAGCGCGCGCTCCAAGGTCTCCCGCGACATCCCCACCCCTGTGTCAGTTACGCAGATACAAGCGTACGTCCCGGGCTGCAGGTTGCCTGCCTTTACTGGGGCATAGCTTTCGTCCAGTGCTACGAGTTCTGATTTGATAGAAAGTGTGCCGCCTTTGGGCATTGCATCACGTGCATTCACCATCAAATTCAATAGCGCATTTTCCAGCCCGGCCCGATCGACGAATACGGGTGGGATGGCCTCGCTCAGGTCGGCCTTGATGGTGATTTCGGGGCCTAGCGTGCGCTCCGCAAGTTCGAGGGTGTTGAGAATGGAGTCTTTCAGTACGGTAGGTGTAGGACTCAGCTCTTCGCTACTTGAGAAAGACAGTAGTCGCCGAGTTAGATCCGCGCCACGTAGGGCGGCCTTGAGTGCGGTCTGAACTCGTTTTGACGCCGGTTCGTTTCCAACCACCAGCTTTTCCAGCAACTCCAAATTTCCAACGATCACGCCCAGGAGATTGTTAAAATCGTGGGCGATGCCGCCGGTGAGCTGCCCGACAGCCTCCATCTTTTGACTTTGTTGCAGCTGTCGTTCCAGCTGCTTGCGGGCCGTGATGTCACGCGCAATCTTGGATGCGCCGACAATTGTTCCATCTTTGTCACGTATCGGAGAAATCGTAAGCGAAACGTTCACGCTTTTTCCGTCTTTTGTCTTCCGTAGAGTTTCGATGTGACTAATGATCTCGCCACGTCTGATTTGGTTTAGGAAACCGAATTCCTCTTTCTCACGATCTGCTGGGACAAGTCGCAGAATCGATTGGCCGATCATTTCCTCGGCTGTGTAACCAAACATTCTCTGCGCGGCAGCGTTCCAGCTTCTCACGATGCCGACCTCGTCTTTGCCGATAATGGCATCGTCGGAGGAATCAACAATGGCAGCGAGGCGAGCCCGAGCCTCGGCATTATGTTGGCTTTCGGTGATGTCGCGATAGCTGACGATAAACTGAATCGATGCGCCGGCGTGGTTTCTGATGGGGGTCGTCGTGACCTCCGCGGTAATGACATTGCCGGTGTCCTTGCGCCGGATCATCAATTCTCGGTGCTTGAGAAACTCGCCCCGAAGTGCGAGCGCGGCGGGCCATTGCTCCGGTGGAAGTGGGTGGCCGGTCGTGGTCAGGACGTCAAAATTGTTCTGCGCGCGCTCACTGGCAAGTACCTCCGTGGTGAGGCCCAAAAGATTTACCGCAGTCTGGTTGGCGATGACGATGTTTCGCTTCAGGTCTAGTACAACGAGGCATTCGGTCATGTTGTCAAAGATCGACTGCAGTTGGAGGCGGCTGTCTGCGATCTCTTGAGCATGTCGCGCGAAGCGGCGATCGATGATTGATAGCAGGATGGCAAGGGCCAGAATCAGCACGGTCGCCGTGATAATCGTCGCGAGTTCCAGTCGAGACACGTCGATGACATTCGTCATGTCGACGGCCATGGTGGTGTCTGGTACGAATGTGACCGCCGCCATACCAACGTAATGCATGACCGGAATCGCCATACCCAGCAGCGCTGCACCGATTAACTTGCGTGCGCTCCAGGATTTGGGCTGTGTTCGTAGCGCGAACGTGGTGCGCAGTGCAATGAAGGAGATGACTACCGCCGACACAATGGACAGCGTCACAAGGGCGGTGGAATAGCTGAGCCTGGCTGGGAGGCGCATGGCATCCATTCCGATGTAGTGCATTGCCGCAATGCCGCCACCCATAAGGGCGCTGCCGATGATGGTGGGTACAAGGCCCATGGTCGGGCGGCTGGCAACAAAAAGCGCGATCGCGGAGGCCAGGATGGCGACCAAGAGCGAGTCAACGACCGTTGGCCAGTGATAGACCATTGGAACGGGAAGATAAAGAGCTTCCATGCCGACGTAATGCATGGCCCAGATGCCGGTCCCCATGGCAATCGCGCCACCAGTTAGCCACGCCGAGCGTACTGCACCAACGGCAGTAGTTATGCGGCTGGCCAGGTCCAGGGCCGCGAACGCGGCGAGCATGGCGATGAGGACGGAAATAACGACCAGTAAGTGGTCGTATGTGCCTATGAGCAAACCACCTGCATTCATGACGTTGCTTAGCCGACGTTCCGTGTTGGCCTAATTGGGCCTTCTAAGAAGCTTCGGAGGAATGCATTCAAGGAGAAATACCACCCGCGTCCCCGAAAGCCACTTGTAAGGCCCCACTGAAAGCAACTTCATACTACGCCGAATCGCATTCTCTGGATGCGGCCTCCTCGGTATTGCACATTGGTACGGCTGATTTGTCCTCGGAAAGAGTCGTGGCGAGACCTGTACATGCCACGCCGGTGGCGACTGAGAACGGTTTTCATCTAGTCTTTAACTTACTGGCCTTTCCCTCTGGGTTTCGCAGGTGCCACAGTTTGGTGAAGCCGTCGCGCAGACGCTGTGTCCTGGTGATGGATCCTTTCTCGTGGCTCCCGCAGGTGCTGCGTTGCCAAATGGGGGCTGCTCCACCTGGATCGCCGCGGATCCTGGGCCAGTGCCTCCGAGATCGCCAGTGTATTTCGCCGATCCTTGCAAACTCGGGGATCTTCCCAAGTACTTCCAAAATCTGGCATTGGCGCAGGCATCCGACTTTGAGCTTTTGGTCGGTGCGCTCAATCGATCATTGCAACATCTGCTGACTTAGGATCCTCAAACGGGGGTGTTGCCCATGATCAAGGTA
>DASYEA010000338.1:0-2524 GCA_036499265.1 Schlesneria sp.
CGGACGTCAGACCATGCCGCAATCGCTGGTCAAGAATCTGATCCATTTGGTGTACAGCACGAAACACCGCGCTCCATGGATTCCCAAGGAACATCAGGAGAATCTTTGGCGCTATCAAGGCGGCATCTTCAAAGATTGGGAGAGCCCGGCGCTCGTGATCGGCGGCGTCGAAGATCATGTTCACGCCTTGTTCTCCCTTTCCAAGAATCACGCCCTGATCAAAATCGTCGAAGAGGTTAAAAAAGGGAGTTCAAAGTGGATGAAGGCCGAAGGTCCACGGAATCTCGAGTTCCACTGGCAGCTCGGCTACGCCGCATTCTCCGTCAGCCAGTCGAACGTCGATGAGGTGCGTCGTTACATCGAGAACCAGGAAGAACATCATCGGAAGACGACGTTTCAAGACGAATTGCGAGCTCTATTCAAGAGGCACGGAATCGATTTCGACGAACGATATGTTTGGGATTGAGGCGATTTCTAGGTGAATGATCGTTCGGTTTGTTTTGCCCCTTCAGGGCAATGGTTTCACCGGATATGCAAACCCCGGGCGTTGCCCGGGGCTGATATGTGGCTGCCCCTTCGGGGCGAAAAATAGGCGGACCATCCGTTGGCCCGCCTATGATCACTCGCCGATTCAAGATTGAACCGCGCGCAATCGAATTCTCACCAGCAGGTCATTTAGCGCGGCGGCTCCTGCGGGAACTTCCGGCAGTGGACTCTGTTCGTGAGCCTGTTGCAGCACGACTCGCAGGCGCTCGTATTCCTGCTGATGAAATGGCAGGTCCGCTTGTTCCAAACAGCCCTTCTCTGGACCACTCGTTTTGCGAGCAATCAGATCGGGGATGTACGACAGGCGTGCGGTTTCGTTGAGCCGGACCAGGTTGGCTTCGACTTCGCCAGTCCGCATTAGATGAATGCCCGTCAGCAGCACACGGTAGATGTACAATAGCGGCTTCACATGCGGCGGATCCGCCTTCTGAAACAGCTTCCACTGCGTCTCCGCGAAACCGAAGTAGTGGTGAGCATGATGCCGCGTGATGCAATCGGCCGCGATCGCCTTCAGCTCTTCGTGTTCAGGTGACGTTTGAATCACCAGCGGCGACAACAGTTGCTCCAGCACATAGCCATTCTTGCGCAGCATCAGCCCGAAGAACTTCTTGATATCGTGCGTCACCAGGTCGATTTCGAGACCGTCGTGAATGCCCGACTTTTCGACCGTTTCTTCGCCCTCGGCCAAACCAACGACATCGCGCAGCGGCAACAGATGAGCTCCGCGCAGGTCGAAGTCGGAATCGGGTGACGGGAAGCCGTACAGATGCGCACCGCTGATCGTGGCGAAGAGCAGCGGGTACGGATGTTCGGCAATCTGTCGAAGTAGTCGAGGATCAATGTTCATGTTGTCACTTCCAATCAATAGCGGCGAAGACACGGCCACCCCGCGGACGGTGTGACCGTGGCACCCCGGAATTTTGGCGTCTCAGCGATCACAACACCGTCACTACGGCAGTTCATTCAGCAAAGCCGCTCGACGAGCTTTCAGCAACAGCGCGTTGGCTCGTTCATAGTCTGGACGCTCGGGTAGTGTTGTCACACCCAAAGCTTGGTCAAATTCGGCATGTAGGCTCAGTCGCCACTTTTCGGTTTCGTCCCAAGGTAGTTCTCCTCGCTTGATCGCCAGCAGTTGCTGACGATGTTCGTCGACTCGCACTGGCACAAAGCCGTGCCTCAGCACGTTGATCCCCGAAATCAGCAACCGGATCAGGTGCATCACGTGCTTCCACTTCACCTGCCCCTGATTCCGCAGATCGGATTGCATCTTCTTGAACTGCGAAGCGACGTACCCGTTATAGGTCTGGTATACCAGTCGCGACAGAAAGATCGATCGCATCTGCAGCAACTCGTCGGCCAGCGGAGTCGATTTCTCAACCAGTGGCGTATAGAGGCACTCCAGCACGTTTGGGTTCGCTTTTAATGCCAGTACCAGAAATCGCTGCAGCTCCCAATAGTGCTCCTGAGTCGCCTGATTCTCAAACTGTTCAGGCACGCCGTACAGCGACCAATGCATCTCGGCCGTGGGCAGATAGATGCCACGGTAGTCGGTATCAGACTCTTCGCCGTCGAGGCCGAACGCTCGCGAGCCCACGATACAGCGAAAGATAACTCGATCGTACAGATCGCTTTGACTGAGCGTGACACCGGTATCGCCGATGTCCCCTTCCTTGTAATGCGCCAGCATCACGATGTCTTCGCGATGCAAGGGCTCTTCGTGCCCATCGAGAAACCGAACACGATATGCATGATCCAAATCTTGAGGCGCACGAATGACCACGCCCACCGAACCACGCGGATGGGCCACTCGACCGCCCGTCACCACAACGTCCCGCAGCGCGACGACCTGAGTCCCGACGGAAAAGATCAGTTGCGGATTTTGATGGACGCGTTCCGTCATTTGGTTAGCCAAATATCAGTTGATGAGCTTCAGTCCAGGTCGGGGGCTCGCAGCGTTCTGCCAACCCTTGAATGACGG
>DASYEA010000339.1:0-3539 GCA_036499265.1 Schlesneria sp.
CCGAGCAATTCAAGTCGACGTTCGCGACCGGGATCGACGACGCCGTCTATCCCCTCCCTGCAATTCCCGAGGTGACCAAGGGATCAACAGACGTCGGCGACGTCAGTTGGTTCGTCCCGACCAGCGGTCTGCGAACCGCCTGCTTCGCCTCAGGCACCCCCGGCCATAGCTGGCAAAACGTGGCTGCGATCGGCTCGACAATCGGCGAAAAAGGAGTGATCTACGCCAGTCAGGTGTTGGCGGTGAGCGCTCTAGATCTGCTCGAACAACCCGAGCAACTCGCCGCCGCCAAATCCGAATGGCAGGCGAGAACGAAGGACCGCCCCTACACGTCATTGATCCCCAAAGGCCAGCACGCCCCGGCCAAGATCCGATAGCTGGGCTCACATCTGATTGCTCGCGAATCTTGGTTTGCGCTTTGTGCTGTACTAGATACAGAGATATAGACCTAGCAATTAGATCTGGATATCACCTCTGAGCGGATTGTTTCAGTAGGCTGGGCAGGCCCTGCGACTGGAATTTTCGTCGTCGGAGCTTTACCGTGCGGCAAATATTACTTCACGATTTGCAACGCGGGGCCATGATGACGTTTCCTAAAAAACAATTCGTCCTTGGGCTAACAGGCCCAGTTGGAAGTGGTGTTACGACATTATCACTGGCACTCGAAGGAAATGGTTTTGCAAGAGCAAGCTTGTCAGAACCGATCAAAGACGAGTTCAAACGTCGCCGACAACGTACGGATGGAAATCTAGAGTTTCAATTTGATGAGTTGCATATCAAGGACTTCCGGAAGCAACTTCAAGATATTGGCAATGAAGGGCGATTGGCAAACCCTCATTGTTGGATTGAAAAAGCGTTAGAAGGCAAAGATAAGGAAGAGAATATCGTCATAGACGGAATTCGAAATCTACAGGAACTGCAATACCTTCGAAGTCGTTTCTCTCAACAATTCTTTCTAGTGGCAGTGCATGCATCCCCCGATGTGCGCTGGTCCCGAGAGAAGGATGTGTACGATCGGAATCAAAAGCTCTTTGAAAGGGACGATGCCCGCGATGCTGATGAGGAAACGCCATCCGGGCAGCAAGTGACCAAGTGCGTTCAGCAGGCCGACTATGTGCTGGTGAATGATGGCTCTGATGGGTCAAAGGCATCCCAAAAAGCAAAGCTCTACGCTCAGATTCAGGAAGATGTGCGTCTAATGCAAGCGTCTGGTGATGCGTCCGCCGCGTATCGCCGTGATGCGAAACCCGATGAAGTTCACATGGCAACTGCGTACGCGCAGTCTCACATGTCGCAGTGCTTGAAGCGGCACGTGGGAGCGATTATTGTGAATACCGATAACCTGCCATTGTCGCTTGGATATAATGAGAATCCAGTTGGGATGTCCCCTTGCATCAACGCCTATCGTCGATGCTTTAAGGATGATGACATGCACGCCAAACTGGAGACGTACGCTGGTAAGCGATGCCCAAGCTGCGGAACCGCGCAGGCGGAACTGGCGGACCCTTGGCTTTGTTGTAACGAGTCCTGTCGTAAGGATTTGAAACTGGCTTTTTTCCCGAGTCGAAACATGGAATTGTGTACGGCAATTCATGCCGAAGAACGCGCGATACGATCCCTCCATGGACGTAGTGCACAGGATGGCACGATATTCTCCACCACTTTTCCGTGCTTCCAATGTGCACGGTACATTGTGGATGCGGGGCTCAAAAGAGTAGTCTATGTTGAAGCCTACCCGGTAAAAGAAGCACGGGAGTTTCTCACCAAAAACCGTGTAACGGTCGATCCTTTTCAGGGTTTCAAGTCTAGGGCGTTCAATATCATTTTCAGACAGGTAGGGTGAAAATATGGAGATTTTCGCGTGTCCATGTTGTCGCCGTTCGAGCGTCGTGTGGGATGCGAGGGCAAAGGCGTTTCTCTGTCGCAATCCAGAGTGCGCAGAAGAATTCCCTCCAATGCCTCCAACTCCTCCCCATCGACCTGAAGAAGTTCTTCTTCAGTTAAGCTGGAATCGAATTCCGAACGAAGAAATCCGGAGATGGCTAGAAGAGTTTCATCACCCAGAATCCAAGATTTACACTCCGGCGTCTTGATACGACAAGTTTGTTCGAGCTTTGTGATGCCCGATAAATGATGAGTGGATCACCGCTCAGCGGTTCGCCGCGCGCAACTGAACTGGCTGCAGGCCGCGGACGATGATCACATCGGCACCCCATTCCTGGCGGAAGCTGCGATCGCCGGTGACGCCAACAGATTGATTGACCGCTTTGCGCAGATCGACTCCGGCCGCGGGGACCAGGTAGCACAACAGCTTTCCGCCCGGGGCGGTCAGTGCGTACTGCGGACCACCGGGGAAGGATTGAGACATCGAAACCACCAGGCCCGCGCCCGCGAACTTCGGCGCGTTTTGCGCACCCGGCGCTGGTGTCGGCTGTGTCGGAGCGACAGGTGGTCGAGACGGATCGCCGGCCGAAGCGACTGCGTCCGGTTGTGATGCGATCGGGGTCGGCCCCGCGCCGGGCGCTGCCGCGACTGGCGCGCCTCCGCCGTTGGCCAACTGTTCGGCTTCACGCTGCACGGCCGCCAATTGAGCGTCTCGTTGACGAGCCGCGTCGCTGAGTTTCAAGAAACCGAGATAGTCGGATTGAGTCTTCTGGTAGCGGGTGATCGCATCCAGTCGCTGAGCGATCGTCTTGCTCTGCAGTGGCTGGGTTGCCTCGTTGTCTAGTTGCAGATACTGCTGCTGAATATCCTTCAGATCCCACGTGGCGGGTTCCTGCTTGATCATCTCGCGGAACTCGGCATCCACCAGGCTCAACTTATCCGCGAACGCACCAGTCTCTGTCGTACCGGTCGCGTTTCCAATGGTCGCGCGAGGTTTCTGCGTCATCGACTCTGACCGATCGGGGCCGGTCACCGAATCGCCGGTCGAGATCGGTTGAGCAAACGCATCCGGATCGAGCTTGTTCTGATCGGCGACGGGACCATTCTTCTTTCGCGGAGCAGCCTCGCCCGGGAACGGATCGGACTGGATCGCATCGGCCGCCACGATCGCCTTGCGCTGGATCCAGCGCCATTCGCGACGGACGGGAGCGATCTTGTACATCAGCTTCTGACCGTCATCGAACGGAAAGTTTTTCTCGCCCAGGATCTGCACCGCTTCACCGCGCGACAGGTTGCCTTGAATCGTCGTGAATTCATCGGCACTCAGTGAACTGCCGACATGGACGACGACGTTGTTCGCTTTCAGGATGCCACCGTTTTCGCCCGAGCGTTGCACGTGTTCGGCTTTGATCCAACTGAAGCTACCCGTGGGCGGACTGATCATGCACCAGCCTCCCGGATCATGCCGGTGAACGGTGACTTTATCCCCTTTGCGAAGCTTGTCAGTCGGGTAAAAGCTGGGCCCCGGCCCGCTGCGAACGTATTCCCCTTCCAGTTCGACGATGGCCTGATACGGATACTTGCGATCATCCGCCTGAGCGACGAATTGATGACAGATCACGATGAATGCGGCAGCGAATATCAGGGAACGCATC
>DASYEA010000340.1:0-2434 GCA_036499265.1 Schlesneria sp.
AATCTCTTCGTCAGGACGGAAGAAAATCGTCGTTCCATGGCCTCGGAAAGGTCGTACTTTTTTGACGGGTGTCGTCGGCTTGCCGCGTTTGTATCGCTGCGACCATTCGTGCCCATCGCGATGGACCGTTGCTTCCATCTCAATCGACAGTGCGTTGACCACCGACGAACCGACCCCGTGCAAACCGCCGCTACGCGCATAGGCTTGGCTTGAGAATTTGCCGCCTGAGTGCAGCGTCGTTAGAATCGTCTCCAAGGCGGATTTCTTGGTCTTCGAATGCGTGTCCACGGGAATCCCGCGGCCGTCATCCTGAACTGAACACGACGCCCCATCTTTATGGAGCGTGACTGTGATCTCGGTGCATTGCCCGGCCAGATGTTCATCGACACAGTTGTCGACGATTTCCCAAAGTAGGTGATGCAGGCCGCGGGCGTCGACACCGCCAATGTACATCGATGGCCGCCGGCGAACGGCTTCCAGTCCTTCGATGACTTCGATGTCTTCAGCGGTATATCGCGTATTGCCAGTTGACATGCAGTAAGCTTTCAATTCGATCTTAGGTAATCAGCAGCGTGTCAGTTCAGCATTGAGGTTCGACACAGACCCGATCGCTATTTTTCGTTCTGTTCCATCGCCGCCCAATCGACAAGCTGGATTTCGGGTCGGAGGATTTCTGTAAAGGTGCTGCGCTGAGCCGCACGTATTCCCTTGCCGCCTCGGGCCGAAATCTCGTACTTCATCTGTCCGAACACCAGCGTCTTTTCGTGACTGGTCATCACCCGCAGACAATCACTTGGTCGTGCCATCTGAGCAGCGCCGAGCACTTCGTCCTTCGGATCACTGAGCTTGATTCCGCGGACACCTTTCCCGGCTCCCGAAAGAACCGGAATTTCGTCGATCGAGAAGTGCGTGACACGGGCCTGCCGAGTTGCCACAAACATCGAAGTGGCATCGCGTATGAGTTCTAGCCAGACCACCCGGTCGCCCTCGGCCAGCCGACAATATTTTCGGCCCGATTTCGTCGAGGGAAGTCGGAACGGCGACAAGGGGAGACGCATCACCTGCCCTTGGAGAGTCAGTGCCAGGAAGTAAGGATACGGCGGCAATTCGGACCCGGATTCTTCATCCGCAGGGGTGAAGCGTGGATCGGTTGTCAGTCCGGCAATGATACCGACACCGTCCTTCATCTTGACGTGCTTGGAAATCGGCTCGCCATAACCGGAAGAGGCAGGGATGTCCGTAATACTTAGCGTATAGGCAATACCATCATCGGCGAAGAAGACCACCGAGTCTGTGGTGCTTCCCGGAATCACGTCCAATACGGCATCCCCTTCGCGGACGCGAGTCGTTTCGACGCTTTGCAATCGGCCAACGCGTTTGACCCAGCCGTCCTTCGTAAGCACCACGTTGGTGTTTTCGCGAACGATGTAAGCGGCCGCATCGAACTCGACGATTTCTTCACTGCTGCCGATGGCGGTGCGACGTTTGTCAGCGACTTGAGTCGAGAGTTCCTCCAACTCAGTCTGGATCAATTTCCAGAGTTTGGTTTCCGAAGCGAGCAGCTTCCGGATCTTCTCGGCCTCGGTCTGCTTTTCTCCCAACTCTTCGAGGATCACGTTGATTTCGAGCTGTGAAATGCGATACAGCTGCAATTCGAGAATCGCCATCGTCTGCTCTTCATCGAGAGCAAAGACCTTCATTAACTTGTCGGCGGCGTCCCGTTTGCCGGTGCTGTTGCGGATAATTTTTAGCGCACGATCAAGGTCATTGAAGACAAGTGCGAAACCTTCAAGCACGTGAATACGGTGCTCAAGCTGTCGCAACTGAAACTCGAGTCGCCGCCTGACGGTCTGCATTCGGAACGTCAAGAAATGCTGCAGGAATGCTTTCAATTCCAAGCGTGCAGGAACCAATGCTCCGTGTTCATCGGGAATCAATGCGGTGGCATTGTAGGCGAAGTTTTGTTCGAGCGACGTATGCTTAAACAGATACGTCATGACCGAGTTGGGGTCAGACCCTGGCTTCAGGTCCAGGACAATCCGCAAGCCGTTCTTGTTGTCTGTCTCGTCATTTGAGTCGATCAGTTGCGGCAACTTCTTACTGTTGACGATCGCACCGATTTCCGACGCCAGCGGACCTGAGTCGACGCCATAAGGCATCGAATAGATCACCACTTTGTTCTCGATCGCCCCTTTGCGATCTTTGTCCATCCGCCATTCGCCGCGAACTTTGATGCTACCCCGACCTTCTTCGTAGATCGTCTTCAATTCCTTTCGATCGGTGACGATCCGGCCGCCAAGAGGGAAGTCGGGCCCCTTGATGATTTTGGCGAGATCTTTGGTTTCGGCTTCGGGATTTTGGATCAAATGCACGCAAGCCGCGATCACTTCGCCGAAATTGTGCGGAGGGATGTTAGTCGCCATCCCGACCGCGA
>DASYEA010000341.1:0-16602 GCA_036499265.1 Schlesneria sp.
GGGTGGATGCCGCATTGAGACCTTGCACGGAGAAATTGACGCTCGAGTCGAAACGATGCTGGAACGTTTAGCCAACGAATTGATCGACGGATAACTTTGCTTTGTGGACCTTGATGTGACTGCTTCCCTGAGGACTCGCCCTTCGAACTTGATCGATCAGATCCAGCGGTCGCTGCCGGTGGGACTGCGCGGTCGCGTGTCGAAGCTGGTCGGACTGACTGTGGCCGTCGCCGGTTTTCCCGCCCCGATGGGTGCCGTCGCGGTCTTGGAAGCCGAACAGGGAAGTCACGTCGAAGCGGAAGTGGTCGGCTTCTCGGGTGATGACACCTTGCTGCTTCCGTATGGCGAACTGCATGGGATCCGACGCGGGACGCCGGTCGTTCTCAGTCAATCGGTTCCCGGTGCCCGCGTCGGCGACGGACTGTTGGGTCGGATCATTAACGGTCGCGGACGCTTCCTGGACGAGCGAACACCCGCCGTGTTACCACATCGAGTTCCCTTGCATGCCGAACCGATCTCGCCGATGCAGCGAGTGCGAATTGATCAGCCGCTGGGAACAGGAATCCGAGCGATCGACGGGCTGCTGACGTGCGGTCGCGGTCAACGGTTGGGAATCTTCGCCGGCAGTGGCGTCGGTAAAAGTACTCTCTTAGGTCAAATGGCCCGAGCCGCCGAAGCGGACGTGAATGTTGTCGTACTGATCGGTGAACGTGGTCGCGAAGTGCGAGAGTTCATCGAGCGGGATCTGGGTCCGGAAGGATTGGCACGCAGTGTGGTCGTCGTCGCCACTGGCGATGATCCGGCCGTGCTGCGGTTGCGAGCTGCTTACCTGGGAACTGCGATTGCAGAATACTTTCGCGAGTCCGGCCGTGACGTATTGCTGGTAATGGATAGCGTCACGCGATTCGCGCTGGCTCAACGAGAGATTGGCCTGGCTGCGGGCGAGCACCCGGCGACGCGCGGTTATCCGCCGAGCGTGTTTGCGATGCTGCCGCGTCTGCTCGAACGAAGCGGGCGAACGAATCGCGGTAGTATCACTGGACTGTATACAGTCCTGGTCGAAGGAGACGACCCGAACGAACCGATCGCCGATGCTGTTCGCGGAACACTAGATGGGCATGTGGTGCTCTCGCGCAAGCTTGCTGAACTGGGACACTTCCCTGCTATTGACGTGCTGGCGAGTGTCTCGCGATTGATGAACGATGTGACAAATGAAGACCATCGCCGCGCCGCGATGTCATTGCGACAACTTCTGGCCGCGCACCGACAGGCCGAAGACTTGATTTCGATCGGTGCCTACCAGAATGGTGCGAATGCACTTGTCGACGCCGCGTTGCGATTGCAGGAACCGATACAACAGCTCCTGCAACAAGATCGAACCGATGCCACTGCACTGACCGAAGCGGTGCAACGATTGAATGATCTGAAACAATGGCGCGAGGCCGGAGCAATGGCCTCGACCCAATCACGGCAAAAGTAGACAGCACACTTCGTGTGCTGAATCACAATCATTCGCGCAGTCGACACCGGAGTAGTTGATATGACCGCCTTTCGCTTTGACACCGTGCTTCGCATTCGAGAATCCGAACGAGACATCTGCCGCATGGCCTTGGCTGAAGCTCAACGCAGCGAAGCAGAACTACTGGCCGCACACCAGCGAACTTCGACCGAACGGACCGATGCGCTGGATGAACTGCGGGCGACACACGAAGGGGAAGCGTGGTCCGCGGATCGCGTCGCCTCGCGCCAACAATACGCCGAGCGACTGGCGGCGAAGCTGAAGGGGATCGAGTGCGAGATGGCCGTGGTCGCTGAACTGCTGACCCTGCGACGCAACGCTTTGATGGAAGCGGACACTGCGGTGAAGGCGCTGGAAAAGCTCTCGGGCCGTCATGCGGCTGATGAACAGCGAGCCGAACAGGCTGCCGCCGAACGCGAACGCGATGACCATCGACGAGCTGCGTAAAGGCAGTTCGTCAGGAGTGGCACCTAATAACTGGGGCCTCTCAATACCAGCAATCCACCGGTTTCCAAAGCCCCAATGAGGCCAGCCGAGCAACCAGCCTGGCCTCTTGAAGCCGGATACATTTTCTGAATTATTCAGCCTCGGGCGGAAATAGTCCCAATTCGATAGTAGTGAAGACTCGCTCATAGGCATCGTCCATGCGTTCTAATTGCCTTCCCTGATACTGCCGTTCTGGCGACATGAGAGCCGCCATGGCCGTCATACATAACCAACACAATCCCTTTGGGATGGTGGGAGAATCTTGGAATTGAGCGAAACGTTCGTCGAGCAGCTTCAGGAACTTGTCGAGATCGGCATCGCGATACCCCTCCCCATCAATCATTGGGCCAAACACCGCCTCACCACCAATTTCCAGGGGATCATCTTCGGAGTTTTGTCCAAGCATGCTATTTGCGCCCATCGAGTTTTTGGCTTGTGAGTTCGTCCCGCGACATCCAGCTTAAGTTGATCATTCAGCAAATACACCTGCAGATGCGGACGGGTGGCACACCTTGACGCTTTTGGTCGAAGGTTCGAAGACGGTCGCACCCCTAGCAGGCCGCTTACTGAGTGAGAAAGAGCCAGTAATGCGTGGCGAGATTGATTGCCACACAGGCTGCTGACGCAATCGAAGCGTTATCAGCATCGCGAAGACACTGGCAGCCCAGAGCGGCCGCCAGTGGCACCCAAAAACGTGGATTCTTCGTTTCAAAGTCGGCTGTCATTCGCCGCGATGAGATGCAACTAGCATGCGTTCCGCTTCGGGGATCGGTACGTTACACGCTTCGATTTCGGCGAACTCGAGGTGATCGCGCCAGCCGCGATACCAGTCGATCGAGGAGTGGACCTTGGGAAGCTGCTCGGCATGAGGGTGATAGGGTTGGAAGACTCCATGTCGAAAGATCTGGATCTCTGACGAGTTCGGATCGAGCACTGCCAACTGCAACCATTCGTTACGACACAACTGATCGATGCCAGGGTTTCGCTGCATGATCGACAGCATCCGTGCCGGCGTCGATTCGATGACGAAGATCAGTCGCACCGGTTCGTGAATCTCGACCATCTGCCAGGGAAGTCCGGGTCGCAGATCGCTGGCGGCTCCATCCATCACACCCACCAATCCTGTGACGTTGTGGGGCAGCTTGGCACCGCATCCGTACCCAATATTGTCGACGTAGGAAAAGTAGTACTCCAGGTTGATCCCGGCGCACACGGGGAACACGGCTCCCAGGATCCGTGCCAGGATCGTGGAGTCGGCATCGTCCTGTGTGGGATCGTACGATGTCAAGAAGGCTCTTCGATCGAGGAATAACCCGCGTGTTCGGGAACGTCGACCGACGACGCAGATCGCGTTCGAGGCATGGCCGCATTCGGGTCGGGTCTGAGCCAGGTCTTCTGCTCGATCTTCGACATGCGATCGCGCTTCCTCAAAGTTCATCGTCAGGGGTGCCGATTGGAATCGACGACAGCGTTCATTAGCATTGCGGGCACAGGTCTCGTCAATTGTTTTGCGAACGGCGTCAAATTCTTCCCGGTGCGATGCAGGGACGCGATCGATGTCGTACAGCGTGACAGAATCATTGCACGTGTTATGCATTCCACCGACAAAAATGGTGTCGTCAGGGATCTGCAATCCGCGCATCGCGAGGAGTTCCCGAACCCGAGGTTCATTCGCCATCTGTGCCACGGCACGAGCGTTCGGACCACCCGCTCCGCCACCGCAAGCCCCGCAATCGTAGGCCGAACTGTGAGGGTTATTCAAGCTTTTGGAACCGTGGCCCAGCGTGACAACGATGCGCGAAAAGCCCGAGATCAGACCCATATCTCGTAGCAGTCGCTCGACAATATTGGCCATCTCTTCGATCGAATAGCCAACTTCACCTTCATTGGGGCCTGCCGCTGCTTCGCCGCGTTCCAAGTTCAGTTCGGTCGTCGTGGGCGATTGCACCAGGCTGTTGACTCGGTGACGAACTCGAGCCGCCAGTCTCGGAAACATGATTCGCCCGACTAACGGGATCGAGGCGAGGACACCGAAGCCGGCTGCCAATAAGGCTCCGCCGGTAAAGGATCGGCTACCGACATGTACCTGATGGGAAGCCGTTCCCAATGCGCGACGCGCCATGGCTCGATGGCGATGAGTCTCGGCTTGGCTTTCGACGACGGCTTCCGTGACCCAATGCTGTGGTCGAATCACGATCGGGCACAATGGCACGAAGTGCGCGTCCGTCGAACCCCGATAGTACATGGCGACGCAATAGAATCCGGCGGCTCCGAAAGTCTCGGCCTCGGGAGCTAATTCCTCCAGATGTCGGCGGAACGATTCTTCGCGTTCGTCCAGACAGCAACACAATTGAAATCGCGGAGCGGGATGTCGGCGGGCAGGCATGGGTTGATGGATCGCGAGGGCGTCCAATGTCTGATTGAGGAAACTGCGTTCGTAGGCGTGATGAAACAGACGGCGGCGTTCCATCGGCGTGAAGGACTCGGCTTCGTGAACAAGCGATCCCCACTGGTCTGCCGTCAGTCTGTACATTTCATCGGGAGACCAGCCGAAAATCTGCGCGAGCTGAAACATCAAGAACGCCCGGTGGTCGACGGTCGATCCCGGATGCCGCGCCAGCCCCTGCCGAGCAGCGTGTCGCAATCCGCTTAGGTCGCCGTGGTAGCCAAATCCTCGCGATGCGACATGCTTCAGGGCCAGCCGCTCCAGGATCAGGCGAATCGCCAGGAATTCGACCAGGCTTCCCTGCGGAATCGGATGCGCGACACGATCACCGCGGCTTTCGACCTGCTGAATCATTCCCGCCCAACCGCGCAGGGCGAGCAGTGTTTCAGAAAGGAAGTGATCCAGTTCACCGCGATGAACTCCCAGAATATCCAGCGACTCCAGAATCGAATCGAGCGGGGTGACGTGCTCCAAACGCTTCAGTTCGGCGGGCAATCCTCGCATCCAGGTCGCCGGGGGTCCGAATGGCCGCTTGTACAACTCGCAGAACGAATGATAGAAGCCCTGCTCGCGTCCAGGCAGGTTCCAGTGACCGAATCCCTGATCGAGGAACGTCGCACAGAAACGAACCAGAACATCGTGAACCAGCGGATCGGAATCTTCGCCAGTCGCTTCCAGCAGCAGATCGCGATGACGGATAGCAGTCGACGGCTGCCGAGCCGCTCGCTTCACCGTGTGGACACCATTGCGACAGATTCTCCAGAGCGCATGCAGACTGAACGCTTCCCACGTTTCCTGGCTCCAGCTTTCGATCGACGATTCGCCGAAGTGCTGAAACAGCTCCTTCATCATCAAATGGAGATGCCGATCCTGTGAGCCGTACTGATTGTCGTCGGTCGCAGTGTCGGACGTACCATGGACATCACGCATTACCCAGCGGCGCGTCTTGGCAATGAATAGGTCAGAGACACCGGCCGCTTCGTGTCGAATCCGCGTCAAGGCGTCTGTTACAGCAACGAACCAGCGCAGCTCGGCATCCGGGACCAACAACATCGGGTGCTGCAGCATTGCCATTCGCAACTGATAACGCGTCACGAACGAGAGAACTTTTTCCTCGCTACGCTCGCCCAGTTCTTCGCGCAAGACATCTTGCAGGTCGGCTGGCAGGATCCGCCCCTTCGCCAGTTCGGCCCGATAACGCTCTTCCAGCAGGTAGGGCTGGCAACCGAAGACTCGCCCGCCGGTTTGTACGGCTTCATCAAACTTCAGATGTTCAAAAGCATGCAGCGTGTTGTGATGCACGAAGACGTTGATGGGGCCTTGTGCTGGCAACAAGTGAGCAGCATGCTCGATTAGATGCTTCAGTTCCTCCAGTCGCGCTTCGTGGCTGTGCGATGTCGATGGGGGAACGGAAGTGTGGTCCAACATATCCTGCTTTCAATTCTGCGAAATCATCGCGCTGGATCGAGAGCATCATGCCGATCCTTCGCGCAGAATAGTGCGTTGCCTCAACCTGACTCGGTTCGCTTCGTCATCTCTTAAGCGGATCCAATCTTTGGGCGAGATTGTGATCCAAGCATCGAGCTTTGACAAAACACGAGCACAAATTGCCGATTCACAGTCCCGGGGTACAGACTTGAGTCTGAACGATACATCTCAGTGGGCAGATGGGGAAGCCTGCTTGCAATGCCAAGCGGCGAAAGAGCTTATCGCGTCAGGGTTTGGATGGAATTATTACTAAACCGTCAGGAATGCATGTCGCTTGCGACCAATGAATGGAACCTGAATTCGCTAGCAGGAAACTTGTTTCCCTATCGACGACTTTTTTGACTTTCCCTAAACTTCGCCCGCCTGTCTCCAGTTCATATCGAAAATTCGTATCGATCCCGAGTCGAATGGTTCTCCATTGCGAAGACAAATCCCTACGGATTTTGTCTGTATTCAATGGCGCACTCAGTTCCATCCGCTCCCTGGGTTCCGTCACCGAAGGCGATCAGTCGCCTCGCGGAATGGGGTTGGTCCGTATCGGAAGGGATTCCATGCCGCGTTTGCTGTTCGCCCGAAACGACCTGTTTGCGACTTCGACCTTGCTGAGTCGGTTGATTGGCTGTTTTGCTCTAGTGGTCGTGGCTTTGTTTAGCGTCCCGGCGACGGCTGAAGATGTTTCATCGGAACTTAAGGCCGCGATGCAAGAGGAAGAATCGGAAGACGACGACGTAGTTTCCGAACAACCCGATCGCTTCCGCCGCGTTTCATCCACTCGCAAGACGGACGACGACGACCTGCATACTCGACCCGCCCAGAGCTATAAAACATCCAAGTCAATCGACGGTCCCGGCATCGTCGGTCGGGCAGGTCATCTGGCATTCAAGACGTTTGGTCGCAATCAATCGATCACACCCATCGAAGCGATGCCTTACATCCTGACCGACGAACACTTCATCTTCAGTGACCTGCGCGGCTTTGTCTCGAACAGCGCACTGTTCGGCGGCAATGTCGGTGTCGGTTATCGCCACCTGCGTGAAGACTACAACGCGTGGTACGGGGGTAGCGTCTGGTACGATGCCGATGGAACAACCGGTCAGACTTATCAGCAGATCGGACTGAGTTTTGAAGCATTGGTCGATCGCTTCGAACTGCGATCAAACGTTTATCTGCCGTTCTCGTCGACTCAGACGTATGCGAATACGCTGGGTAACGAACGAATTGTGGGCAATCAACTGCTCTACAGTCGCTACATCGATCAGGGAAAGGCCCTGCAGGGTGTCGATGTGGAAGCGGGTTACAGCCTGCCGATCAAGGACACGAATTGGCTGCGCGGCTTCCTGGGTTACTATCACTTCGACGGTGGTGCCTCGGGCGGCATCAACGGATTTAAGGCGCGCATCGAAGGGGTCATCAACAATACGGTGACGGCTCAAGTTCTTTTTACCAATGACAAGCTCTATGGCAGCAACGTCATGGTCGGTGCCCAGATCCAATTCCCCTGGGGCAACAGCCATCCCAGTTCCAAGTGGCGACAGAACACCCCTTCTCCCTTCCGGTTCGTCGAACGTAATTACAACGTGATCGTCGATCGGAACCAGGTCGTCAACAATAACCTGGTTGCCATTAATCCATTGACGCATACCGCCTATAAGGTGGAACAGGTCTCCTCGACGGCCGCTGCCGGTGGGAATGGCACCACAACCAATCCGTTTCAGACGGTTGCTGCGGCCCAGGCCGCTGGGGGCGATCTGATTCTGGTGCAGGGGAATTCGGTGCTGACTTCGGCAGTCACATTAACCGCCGGGCAGCACTTGATCGGTGACGGCAGCTTCGCCTCTGTGGCCCTGGATGGCGGCGGAACGATCCATATGCCCACACAAATTGCCAATGGGGCGACCCCGATGTTCAGCGGGATCACCGGAACGGCCGTGACAATGGCCTCCGGCAGCGAAGTCACCGGATTCAAATTTTCGAACATCAACGGTGGCGGGATCGCGGGATCGAACGTCAACGGAGCGACTTTGCGTGACTTGACCTTCCAGAACATTACGGGTGATGCCGTCAGATTCACGAACTCGACGGGACAATTCACGCTCGACAACATCACGGTGAACACGGCCTCCGGAACAGGGATCACGTTTGTGGGAGGAACACCCGACATCCGGATGTCGGCTGACGTCAATGGCACAGGGTCGGACGGAATCTTCCTGTCGAACCTGGCGGGCGGATCGGTCGATATCTTCGATACGACGATCACCGGGACGGGTGGGTCTGGCCTGCGTCTGAACAACGTGTCGACCGACGTGAATGTCGACGCACTGACAACATCGCAGACGGCCGGTTCGGCTGTGCTTCTGACTGGCGGCACCGCGGCCGATACCTACCACTTCACGAACACGACGACAATTAACCAGCCGAACGGGATCGGTCTGAATGTGAACAATACTACTGCCGCGGTCGTGATGGATAACCTGGTCGTCAATTCCACTGCTGGATCGCCGGCAGTCTCGCTGACGAATTCCACGGGGAAGATCACGCTGGGTAATTTGAAGGCGACCACGACAAATGCGGTCGGCTTGTACGGTCGCGGTTTGACTTCGCTGGTTGTGAACAACGGCTCGTTGACGACGGTCAATGCTGGGGCAGTTGACGTGCAGAACTCGACGATTGCGGTGAATCTGACTCAGGTCTCTGTAGATAGCGGTGCCTTCGGTATCCGCCTGATCAACAACGTGGGATCATTCAATCTGACCGGTGCCGGCAACTATGGCACTGGCGGTATCATCAAGAACACCACGACCGGTGTGATCGTGACATCGTCGGGAACCACGACTCTGACAGGACTGGATCTCACTTCGAACGGGACTGGCATCCAATCCACCAGCAACGCGCAAGTCACCTTGAATGGTCTGCGAATCACAGGCTCAACCAACTATGCACTCGATTCGATGGACGATGCCGTGCTGATGTTGAAAGGCTCGATTCTGACAGGCAACGGTTCACTGGGGGGCGGAACGGTCCGCGCTCAAGTCGACACAGTGGCTTCGTACCAGTGGCTGATCGACAGCAATACGATCATCGATCACAACGGTACCCCCATCTTGTTCAAGACGCTGGCCGCAGGCAACGGGGCCTCGTTGGGAACCACGATCAGCAACAACACGGTCACCGCCGACCGCGCTGGCGTCTCGATGATCGATGTCGAGTGGTTCGGACCGCTGTCGGCATCTGTCGCATCGAACACCCTGAACGCCGGGGCCGCCAACATGACCGGGATCGTGGTCCGGGATCTGTCGACAACCGATTCGGTGGTCTCTCGAATCAACAACAATCTGATGACCTTTAACAGCAGCAGCAGCAACGGAACCGGAATCATCGCTTCGGCGAATGCAGGCTCGACGTTCCAGGTCGATACCAACGCCATCGATTTCAAAGCGGTCGGCGGAACCGGTTTGCGGTTCAACCTAGGCGGAGTCGCCAGTACGTGGATCTACTCCAACGTCATTGTGGACGAAGCGGGCGGGGCAACAGGGATGCTGTTTGATACAGTCGCCGCCAGTTCCCGGCTGCAGATCGAGGCCAATACGATCAGCCTTCTGGCAGCCGACCAGACGATTCATCGCGGGATCATCTTCACGACGGTGTCACCAACAGTGCAGTTCACGGGGAACTACAACAACATCATCACCAACGCCTCGACTGTCTTCTCGATGCCAGTCAACTCGTCAACAGGTCACATCATCATCAACGGTGCGCTGTTCCCATGATGCGGAACGGATTCGCATGCCGCGACGATGCTGATCGATCGGACCGCTTGCTATAACAGTGATTGAGATGACGACCCCGGTTCTAACGCCGGGGTCGTCTTATTTGATATCATGCCGCCATGAAGGAATTCTTCTACGGCTGGTGACGAAAAGCGGGGGTCGTCACTCTGGTGATGGCCTGTGTATTTGCATCGGCGTGGTTCCGCAGTTTTTTTGCTGGATATGGCCACCATTGGAATTTGGAACTGCCGGGTGCTCCTGCTCACTGGAGACCAGCAGTTTCGCATGATCATTCTGCGGGAGGACCAGCCCGTCGATGTCATCGTTCGGGAACAGCGACAAGGAGTCGCCGTCGTTGAAATCCGACGGTTCGACAGCAACCGCTTCGATTCGAGCTACACATCTCTGCCGGCGAAGTTGGGGCCAGTCACCTCTATGGCAAGCCAGAGCCAGTCGCGAATCGCGATTCCGTTGATCTCTTACTGGACCATCGTCACTCCTCTCACCCTGCTCTCCGTCTGCCTGCTCCTCTGGAACCCGCGGAGGCGAGCGTGACGGCATGTCCAAATGACCTGCCCAGCCGATTAGACTTTGGCGCACAGAGAGTGCCGTCGAAATTGATCCATTCGTTCGATGGCGTCGTGATCTCTGTTTAGAGGCTCGGTTTCCAGCCCGACCCGCGCAAGACCATTCCTACGGAATCTGACGTCGCCGCCTGAATTCTGTGTTGAGACGACCGTCTCTTCATCGTTTATTTAGGTCTGTCGACGTTCGTTGTCCTCTCACATCTGGTAGTTGATCGTTTCGTCTCTCGGAACCCGGCCATGAATTCCCACTACACATGTGCGCGTCAGGGAACGCGACGAGAAACCGTCGTCTCGGGCGTCGCTGTGCCGCTGGCGGCCATCAGAATGGCGACGCCACGCCTGATCTTCGCGGCCGATCGATTCGTGCCGATCCGAGGTTGCCTCCGGGAGTCTGCGAGCAGCAAGAACAGGGACCGCGAATAGCGATCGATCATCGCGAAGCAGAATCTAAGAGATCGAGAAGAAATTCTATGACCCCACCTGCACGACTCAGTGACACTCTGCCGGTGCTGTCCGAAGCGGGGGCGGAACTGGTTCGCAATCTTCAGGCGCGGCAGCAGATCGAAATCAGACTTGGCAACAAGTTTCTCGTGCTCTCTCGACAGCAGGCTCGCGGGTTGCTGCTGGAACTCGCCACATTTCTATCCGAGAGTGACAGCGATAAGACCCCCTGCGTGATCACGCTGGACTGACGGCGATTTCCGTGGGATGGGCTTCCAGCCCGTCGCCTTCGGCGTTCAAGTTCGGCAGGAATCTTTGCCAACGCGGTCGAAGTCATGAGTGGGTCGTGCTTGCTGCGAAGACGGTGATGGGTCGGGAAACGTCGGGAAACCCGTCTTACGGAAGACGAGGATGCCGATTGCAATTTGAGCTTGGTTTGCGACACTTGAGGGCTGCGTCCGAGACCACGTGCTGCTGGAACCCAATCGATGCCTGTCTCGATAGCTCCTTTCCGGATGATCGTGGGTACGGTCGCTCTCGTGATTGGCCTTTCGCAATCGAGTCTCGCGGATGAGGCAGCCGAACGGGAAGCTCGGGCGGTGCGACTGCAGCCGTTTTATCGTCCCCCTGCCGAATTCGCGGGGCAGTTCGGGCCGTATCGGTCGCCGCTGAAGTTTGCTGACGGCACCAGCGTGACCGCGGCGGCAGACTGGCCGCGACGGCGAGCCGAGCTCAAGGAACTGTGGGAACTTCGTTTGGGGGCTTGGCCGCCGCTGGTCGAGCGGCCTGTCGTAACGATCGTGGAGACGGACGAGAAAGAGGGCTTCACCCAGCATCACGTCGCCGTACAGATCTCACCGGAGGGCAAGCAGGCGGATGGATACCTGCTGATCCCGCGTGGCACCGGCCCGTTTCCCGCGGTGCTGGTTCCGTTCTACGAACCGCTGACCAGTATCGGGCAAGGCCCCGATGGCCGAGGACGGGGGACTCACGATTACGGGTTGCAGCTTGTGCAACGAGGCTTCGTCACGCTGTCGATCGGGACGCCGGGATCGCTGGAGAAGATTGGTCTGGAAACGAGGCAACTGCTGATTGAAGCGGGGAAGGAGCAGCGCCGTCAGCCGCTCACGTTGCTGGCTTATGCGGCGGCGAACTGTCACACCGCGTTGGCTCAGATACCCAACGTCGACTCAAAACGGATCGGGATCATCGGCCTGTCTTATGGCGGCAAATGGTCGATGTTCGCTTCGTGTCTATATGACAAGTTTGCGTGTGCGGTCTGGTCGGACCCGGGAATCGTATTTAACGAGAAAAACTCGAACGTGAACTATTGGGAACCGTGGTACCTGGGCTTCGACCCGCAAACGCAGCGCAAGCCCGGTATCCCATCAGAGACAAATCCACGCACGGGCCTGTATCGCGAATTGATCGACTCCGGAGACGATCTGGTCGACCTCCACGCGCTGATGGCACCTCGGCCGGTGATGGTATCCGGCGGAACAGAAGACCCGCCGAGCAACTGGGCGGCGCTGAATCATCTGGTCGCGGTCAACGAATTGCTGGAGTCCAAGGACCGCGTGGCAATGACCTCGCGGAAGACTCACGTCCCCACCGCCGAAGCGCTACAGTGGGAACTCGATTTTCTAGAGTACTGGCTGAAGTAGGGTCAAGCATGTCGATTCCCGAGACGGATCACGTCGACTTCAATTGCGGCGAACTTGTTTGGTTAGTGAAATAACGTCGCATTTCCCAATCGCTCATTTCCAGAAAGTCGGCAGATGTCAGCCAAGCAACCTGAACTCGACGGACGTCAGAAAGTGATGCTGGAATTCGCTCAGGCCGCCGCCGAGGAGGGTCAGCATTTTTTCTATGTGCTGATTCACGAGCCGCTGGGGCCATTGGAACGAGAAGAAAAGTACGAGGTGCCCGTCAACGAAGCTTTGGGTGAATTGGGCGAGGTCACCGGAGGCGGATCGCAGATGGGTGACGGCGACACAATCGAATACTGCGGCCTGGATATCGTCGTCAACGACCGTGATCGGGGCTTGGCAGTGATCCGCCAATCGCTGCTGCAGTGTGGCGCACAGGACAATACCGTCATTGAAGAGTACATTCCGGAATTCAATGAGATGGGCCTGTGACGGTTGCTTCTGATCGATGCTCACATCTTGGTGACTGGCCACTCTTATCTCATTTCGCTCGATAGTACCCGCTCCCTGACTATGCTGATGACCGATCACTTGGACGAACTTTGGACTCTAGAAGACTCGCTTTCTGGCGTCTGCTCCGATTTGCTTTCGGAGCGGCGATTCGAGCCTTTTGTACTGCATTTGTTCGCCTCGCCACTTGGAACGTGGCGTACGGTCGCTGACTGCTGCGACGGGTTGACGGAACTTCCGCGACATGCAACAGACGTGTTCTCGGAGCATGAGAAATCGCTGGTTGTCACACATCTGGAATTTCCCGAGCGCAATTGCGCAGGGTTCTCGGTGATCCTTTTTTTCCACAAGGACAACTTATGGTCGATGACGGCCAGCTACAATCGCGAGCGACTGTTGACCGCGCACGCTAAACAGTGATGACTCCGAGTTGGTTGTCTTCGTGAGATTACTCTAGGTCGCAACCGGCTCGTCAACCGTTCTTGACCTTGTGCGCTAACCGCTCGGATTGACGGGTCTGCGACCATCACTACAGCGCGGCTCTGCGAGGAATGCATGAATTCCTTGCGATGAAAACGTCTCTCGAAGCGGCATGCAAAATGCTTTACGCGTTCTCTCGCGTGACCTGCGAACGATGAAAATCGAAGCGGTCAAAAGTGGGCCAGCTTTCGTTCCTGTCGCTCACAGCGAAGATTGAGACCAGCGACGAAGCCGTGGAACGAAGAGAGAAGGGCGACGGCATTTGCTGCCGCTCAAGTGTGAGGAGTTGATCATGTCAGAAGCGGGCTGGGGACTTTGCAAGGATTGCCGCTGGTGGAAGATCGAGCCGCAAGCGGCGGTGCAGAACTTGACGATGGGTGTCTGCATTGATGAAAAGCTGCGTCCTTTTGAACTGCGTGTTTCCGGCATCAGCGGCTGTGACCGCTTTGACGAAGGGAAGCCGCATCGAGGCAAGGGTGCCAGTGACATGCCTCCTGCGTCCGGCGCAGGTTGAACCCCATCGCGTACCGGGTGTGGTCTGCTGATAGACCGAGACAATTAGTCCACCTCGCGTCCGCTTGAGGCCACCATTCATTGCGACTGTCTAGCACTGCGCGCAGTGACTTCTAATTATTCATTACAAGTACAGGATGACATCGTGACAGCAATCCTCAGTCCCGCTGCTCGCCCAGACACATCGAATCCCGAATGTTCTTATGACGGTTCGAAGGTCGTATACCGCCTGTTGCGGCTTGAGACGTGGGGGTCGCCGCTGATGAACCTGGGCTACTTCGGCTATCGGGGCCTGTTTGCGCCGCTCAATCTGTTGTCGTCGGTGGAGGGAGCTCAGAACCGCATGGTGTTGGAAGCGGCTAAGCTGCTGCGGATGCGCGGTGAACAGGATTTGCTCGACGTGGCTTGCGGTCGTGGGAAGAGTTCGTACCTGATTCAGTGTCTGCATCCGAACTCGACGGTGACCGGTGTCGACCTGCTTGAGCAGCATACGGCAACGGCTCAAACATTGTTCGGAGGGACCCGAAACCTGTCGTATCAGACCGGGAATGCGATGGAGTTGGACTTTGGGGACGAATCATTCGACCGCGTCCTGTGTCTGGAAGCGGCCTTTCACTTTCCCGATCGAGCGGAATTCCTGCGAGAAGCGTATCGCGTGTTGCGACCCGGCGGCCGGCTGGTGGTCGTCGACTTTGCCTGGAATACCGAGGCGGATCGCATGCAGAAGGATCATCCGAAAACGATGCTGGTCCGTGACGTGTGGCAGTGGGACGACTTCTATTCGTTGCCGGAATACCAGGCGACGGCTCGCGAGATCGGTTTTCGAGTTGCGGCCAGCCACGACTGGAGCAGCCGCGTGACCGCGCCGCTGCAACTGCAGTTTCGCACCGTGTTAGGGTTGGCGCAAACATCGATCGGCCGACGATTGCTGGAGTGGAGAAATCCGCTCTATCGATCATTGTCACGCAGCGACTGGCACGCCTGCATCGCCGCCGTCGCCGCACACGCTCATGTGCAGCGGCATTCCAAGTACATGGCGTTTGTATTTGAAAAGCCGGTGGCGGAATGAACTGGTGTATAGGCGAGGTGCGGCAAACGGTTGACCGCGGACTTGGATAACTCACTCTTCAGTGATCATCGGAACCCCGAGTCTTCGAAGAATACCACCATCCATCAACACCCCGGCTGCGCCGAAGAAGGCGGCGAATCCTGCGCAAACGATTGGGCCACCCCACAGCCCCGAAGTCACTCGCGCTGGTGATCGGTACCCATGATGATAACTGACTGTCACGTTCTCTCCGACCTGAGGTGATGTAGTCGACTCATAAACGATATCGTGTTCTTCGCCTCGCTGATCTTTGAATCGGATGACCGACCGATAAGCGATGTACTCACCGTGCTTGCCCCGGTCATAGAAGGAAGTGACAGTCTGGAATTCGCCTTCGACGGTTTCGGCACCCCTCAAGAAGAAGACCGTCTCCACGAAACTATAGACGGCGATCGTGATGCAAAGCACGGCTGGGATGAACAAGAAGCGACCAACGGAATCGCGGCTGGTTCGCTTCGCCGGCGAGGTCACTGGCACGGTGATTGGTTCTGAATGTGACATTGCATCACGCATGAAGAACACGTAGTCAGCGATCTCATTCCATCAGGCACCGCATCGACAGGATCGCCTTGGATTCGGGAACCTGCATCTGGCCTACGGCGATCCGAGTATAATCGCTCAGATCCATACAAGCGAACTGAAATGTACCGGGGCAGGACTCATCCTTGCTGGCGACGCCAGGCGGATGAAATGGCGTAGACAGCGCGCCGCGAGCGGTTGATGCCTCCCAGGGGACGATGTGCGGTGAGGGCGTGCCAGACGTTGAATGCGAGATTCTTGTACTCTGCCTGATGTCGCAGGGGTTCGATGTTTTGTCGAGGAATCGACAGGTGAGCGACCGTTCGGTAAGGAGATTCGCTCTCGGGCCATTCAATCGTGGGGTCCTCGACGGGCATCGTTTGTTCGGACGTGCGTAACTGCACTTGGAATTCGAATGAGACTTCTTGTGTCTGCAGCGTCTGTTCGAGGGCCAGTCGCATCGCATCCGTGTGACCCGCCAATTTCTGGATCAGGTCGACGTAGCTGTCGGCTCGGTCACCGATGGGCTTGACTCGGTATTTGGCGACGTAGTCTCCGAAGCGGATCGGCGCCATGCTGAAATAGATGTTGCTGGCGGGGTGATCGGGAAGGTGCCCTGCAATCCGAGCGGCGGTCAGCATTTCGCGCCAGTGCCAATGCAGAGGATTCCAATTTCCGTCGGTGAGTGCCTGCTGAGCGACCGCGAGCGTGCTGTCTCCTGCTTGCGAGAGCACCTGTTCCAACCGCAGATAGTCCTTCACGTTTCGTGCGAAGAACACGGGATGATTGATCATCACGAAGTCTTGGACGGAACCGCGTTCCTCGTCCAATTGGATTATATCTCCGGGGACACTCATCACCTTCACGGCCATACCGCGACCATCCGGCAGTGCGTCGGCCTGCGGCTGGCTCGATGAGTTCGAGAACCGGACCACGACAGGATAAAGACCGTCGCGGCGGAAAAGACCTTGGGCGAGTTCGTCGGGCAGGTTCTGCAAGACCCGCAATTCTCCATTGGCATAGCCGTGCGTTTTGACGTGGACATCCGAGCGAAATTGCCCGCTCTTCACATGGGTTTTGGTCAGTATC
>DASYEA010000342.1:0-4558 GCA_036499265.1 Schlesneria sp.
TCCCTGATGGTGGCCCCCGCGATTCTGACGAACGCGTCCTCTGTGCTGATTATGAGCACCAGCAATCGACTCGCCCGCTCGGTGGATCGAGCTCGCGAACTCTCGAAGCAACTTGAACAAACAGTCAACTACGACAATCCAGAGGCACGTCGGCGACTGCGTGAACTGGCGACTTCAGAAGAACGCGCTTTACTGCTGTTGCGAGCGCTACGAAGCGTCTACGTGGCATTGGGCGCATTTGCACTTGCCGCCTTCGTCTCGCTGTTAGGAGCGGTATTGGTTGTCGTATTGCCGCAACCTCACCTGGTCTATTTCCTTGAGATATTTGGTGTCGGTGCCGGTTTGATCGCAGTCAGCGCATTGGTATACGGCTCAGTACGGCTTCTTCAGGAAACGCGCATTGCCGTGCAAGTCGTCAGTGCCAGAGCGGCGATGATTCGCGAACGCGTTGAAATGAGCACCATCGCAACCGCCGACAAGAATATCTGAATCATCCAGCGCTTACACAACGGTCGCTTTTGAGCCTGCCCCAAATGATGGGATTTCTTCGAACGGGCGATAGGCAAGCATGGTGATGTCTTTCGGACCGCGAACTCGATAAGTAATGCCGCGCCACTGAACGGTTCGAGTGCAAACTGCATACACCAGAGACATGAAAAACATGATCTCAGTGCAAATGAAACCGAAGGCCTCGACCTTGGGATTGGAGGTAATTTCGCGTCCCGTATTCGAAGCCATCATTTTCCGGACGGCTCGATCCAGTCGCACCGCTTCATATTCAGTGACCAACCGGATAATCGGGTGGATGGCAATCAGGATCGCTGTGCTGATCCAGTCGGCCGCCAGCGCCGACGCAAACATGAGATAAAGATGTGGCAGGCGGACCGCCAGCGATGCCGCAATCATTCCGACGACGCCCCACCATTGCCGATGGTAAAGTCGAAAAATCAGCATCTGGCGATTGACGAAGCGAATGCAACCAGAAAGCGATGTCGACTCTTCGTTGACGACGGTCGCTTGGGGAACGCACACAATTTGTAACTTGCGTTCATCTAGATAGCGCGTCGTGAATGCATCTTCGCAGAACATGCGCGACCACTCTTCGGTCAATCCCGAATCAAGTACGCTCCGTCGAACCACCATCGAACCGCCCCAAGGGGTTCGCGAGAGATGAATGACCGATGCCGCCAGCAGATTCCAGTTGCAGCGCATCCGTGTCGCCAGTGATCGATCTTGCGGAGCAAACCAACGGATTCCCGTCGAACAGGCGACCTGGGGGTCAGCCAGCGGGGCAACGAGTTCTCGCAACCAGGTCGGATGCGTCACGGCATCAGCATCAACGAGTGCGACAACCTCAATGTCCGTGGGCAAGCTCTTGATCGATTGAATGACCGAACTATTCTTCAAGCTACAGGTCGAACTCCGCTCACGCAGGATCGAGACCACCAGTCGTTCGGCATTTCCTTCCGCGCGAATGGAACGGATCGATTCCCACGCAGGATCTGATGCGGAATCGATCACAATTTTGACGATGAAGTCGGGATAGTCCTGCGATAGAAGGTTGCGCAGGCAACTCGTCAGGAATGGGTCGTTTCCTCGAAGTGACAGCAGCACCGCCGCCTTTGGCATTGGCTTCGAAGCCGGCCAAGGCGCGACCGGTCTCAGATAGCGATTTCGCAACTGACGAATCAGCCAGCCTTGTGCGAGTGCGACACCAATCGTACCGAACAGGACGAGCAAGATGACTTGAGTCATAAGGTGCCGCTTGTCTTTAGAGACACTGCAATTCACGAACGGAACGAGCGGCCAGAAAAAGTAGGCTGCCGGAAGATGTTGTCGGCAGGCGATATGCCAAATTCGCCTAACGTTTGCGTAATGAAAACAATCTTTGGGCCGGTCCTGTGCAAGAGAGAGCGTATGACGACTGAGCCAACATAAATCAAAATACAGGTGGCTAATGTGTTACCGTTGCAGCGCCGCGAAGCACACGACGGATCATCCAGGCTTCGATGGCCATCATCGCCAGAAAGCCGTAGATCAGAATCCACCAGACTTCGGTCCGTGACGATTCGGCAAAAACCCGCGTTTCCAATTCGAGCAGATCATTGGCAAAGTTCATTCGCTTCTCGCCAGCCAACCGCTTGCGCTGTTCGTCAGTCAGCAGAGTCAGATCTGATTCACCACGATCAAAATTGACGACGAAGTGATCGTCGGTCGGCTGCGGTTTCCCATCGGCTGCTTTGCGAGTAAATCGATACACTCCCGGCAACCGCACGTCTGTGAGAATCGCTCCAGGTTGCAGTTCGTCATAAATCCGGTCCGCTGCAAAGTGCTTGTTTCCAGGCCCCACGAACTCGTAATCTTCGACCTTCAGTTCGGGGGTAACGTTCAACACCAGTGGAACGCCGACTTCGACATTGCGATTTGTTGACGTCGACGCCATCGAAAACAAGAGTTCGTGCAACCAGGGAACAAAGTCGGTTTTTGCAGGCAGCGTGTTCCAGTCTGCATCCAATGTCGATGTTAACACCGCTGTCATTCCGCGGCCGTAACGTCGGGTCACCTGCCACGGATCGCCGTTCGTCAACTTCGCGATCACCAGCGGCGATCCTACCTCGGCCACCAGGTTAGGCTTTCGTTGACGACCTTCTTTTTCCTCGTCGAAAGGAGCACTCACGCGTGGTGACAAAGGAGACACCTTCCACCATTTCGAGAACCGGGCATCGGTCAGCGTGCCCCCTTTGTCGGCTCGAAACTCACGCAGCCAAGGCAATTCCAGACTGTTGCCTGCGACACGAACCCCTTGCGATTCTTTGTGTGGCTCCGTCGCCACTTCGATCAGTTTGACCGGAAAGAGTGCGGCAGCGGGTGCATCGGGATCGATTGAGTACCCGTCGTTAGGAACATGATCACCCAGTGTATACAACAAGCCACGCCCGCTGGCGACGGATTTCTCCAGTAGCACCAATGTCTCGGCCGGGAGTGATGCGACATTTGCCAGCACAATGACAGCTGCGTTTCGTAGCGTGTCCGCATTTAATTCGTTTGGTGCCACCACCGATGGTTTGATCCAATTGGTATCGTTTCCGGCGGCCGACAATGCCACTTTCGCGAAGAATGTCTCGCATCGTGTCGGATCGAGCTTCTGATCCCCGTCGACCAGAACGACAGGCAGCGAAGCTGCAACTACGACCGCGGCGTCCGAACGGTTGTCGCCGAGTAATGCGTCCGCATCAAGCAACACGCTGACGAGGTGAGACCCCGCCTTATCGAAATGCTGATCGAACTCGACAGTCCCTTCACCATCAGGCATCAGATTCAACCGCACCGTTTGATCGGCCAAACGTTGACCGTCGACCTCGACATAAACGTTTCTCGCAATCGGAGTATCGCCCCCACGATATCGGACCTTCGTGCTGAACCGCACCGGAACGCCGGGGACGGCCAATTCGCGAGACAACTTCAATCGCTCGACCGTAAAGTTCGACGCTTTGCCAATTTCGCCCGCCGAGGCGTCGATCGCCCAGATGCGCGGGGGAACCGTGGACTGGGCAACCAAATCGTCGATCCGCGACCACAGCGTGTCATCATCGGGTTTCCAACTGAGTGCCTGATAGTCGGTCAGGATCACCAGATCTCGCTGGACATTGGTCCCTGCCGCCAGGATCTGCAGGCCTTTGGAAATCGACTCATGCAGATTCGCGATGCCGCTGGGGGCAGGCAGATTCTCGAGTGCTTGTCGGATTCGTTCGCGATCACGCGTGGGACCCGGGATCGCCAACCGCGGCTGTTCCCTCGCATCAAGCACCATCACCGTATCGCCCGCATGCAACTCATTGACGAACTGACGTGCCAGCCGGATGGCGGCGTCCTTCGTGGTCCCGGTACGCCCTTCCCAACCCATGCTGTAGGAACCGTCCATCACGATGACCACATCACGCGATGCCGCCGTCCCCCACCGCCCCAGCCACGCGCCGTTAAACCAGGGACGTGACATCGCGATTGCGAGCAATGCGATCAATGCCATCCGGACCAGCAACAGCAGCAGATCTTCCAGATGTAGGTTGCGTCGCGCACTGGGATCCAGTTCCAGAAACTGCATCGCCCCCCACTGCACCGTGTCATACCGCTTGCGGCTCAGCAAATGAGCCAGCACAGGCAATAGCACGCCTGCCAGGCCAGTCAGCATCCAGGGATTCAGGAAAAAGTGGATCACAGAAGAAAGACTGGCCCGAGATGATCAAGCAGGGGTTGGATTCAACGGTTCAATCGTCGCCACGTGTAATAGAGAACAGATCTTGAATTCCGCGGGGACCCCCTCGTCCGTGTCCCCTGTTCCGACCAGCAGGTCGGAACGCGTCAACCAAGCCATTTCAGGATGACGAACTTCGTAGGATTGGCCGCTGGACATTACCAGACGAAATGGACCAAATGGGCGTTGACTGAGCAAGTCCTTAAATGTTTGAACTGTCATGGCGATAACCTTGATGCCGACTAGTTGAATTCCAGCGTCACGTGGCGACACAAATTATAGCCAGGCGCCTCGCGTGGAAGTAGC
>DASYEA010000343.1:0-2919 GCA_036499265.1 Schlesneria sp.
AGAAGAACGCGACAAGCCTGAACTTCGAGCCTACTTGCCTGCCAAAGACAAGGCGACCGGCGCCGCGATCATCATCTGCCCCGGCGGAGGTTATGGTGCCCTGGCCACCGACCATGAAGGACATCAAGTCGCCAAGTGGGCCAATTCGATTGGTGTCGCCGGCTTCGTGCTGAAGTACCGCCTGGCACCTCGCTATCGCCATCCGGCCCCGCTGCAGGATGCTCAGAGAGCGATTCGCTACGTCCGCGCGAATGCCGAGAAATTCGGCGTTGCCACGAATCGCATCGGGATTCTGGGGTTCTCGGCAGGCGGGCACCTCGCCTCGACGGCAGCGACTCACTTCGATGAAGGAGACAAGTCGAGTACCGATCCTGTCGCTCAACAGAGTTCGCGTCCCGACTTCGCGGTCCTGTGCTATCCCGTGATCAGCCTGACCGAGAAGTTCGCACATACCGGATCGGCCAAGAATCTCCTCGGAGACCAGGCCACACCCGAACTGTTGGACAACCTCTCCAACGACAAGCAGGTCACTCCGCAGACCCCACCCACGTTCCTGTTTCACACGGGCGAAGATGCCGGTGTCCCTGTCGAAAACAGCCTGGCGTTCTATGCGGCCTGCCGAAAGGCAAAAGTCCCCGCCGAACTGCATGTCTATCAAAACGGACCGCACGGCGTCGGCCTCGCCCCCGCTGACCCTGCCGTCTACGGCTGGAAAGATCGACTCGGCGATTGGATGCAGGCCAATGGATTACTCGCCGATGTGAAGCGAGCCCCCATCTCAGGCACAGTTGTCCGCGACGGCAACCCACTTCGCTGGGGGATGATCGCACTCGTGCCGCAAGACCGAAACAAACCTCGAGCCTGGGCGATGATTTCCCAAGGCAAGTATTCGATCGACGCCGCTCATGGCCCAGCGCTCGGCACAAACTCCGTGATCATCTATGACTTGGGATCGGTCGAACCCAAACCGACAATCGAAGACTTTGTGGTCTATGACAAAGGCCTGGTCGTCGATGTCAAAGAGAGCGGCAACGAAATCAGCATCGACCTCGGCAAGTAGCCTTTCCCCTCCCGAGCGGGAGTAAGCTCCTGGCACTTCTTCCTTCCACCTGTCGGAAGTCACAATTCCGGCAGTTGGAACAGGCGGCGGGCGTTTCGCGTGGTAGCGGCGGCGACTTCTTCTTTGGAGATCCCCCGCGATTCGGCCAGGCACGCGGCGGTCAAGCGGACGTGAGCGGGTTCGTTGCGTTTGCTGCGATAAGGAGTCGGGGCAAGGTACGGCGAGTCCGTTTCCACCAGCAGCCGATCCAGTGGAAGTGTCGCCGACAATTGCCGCAGCGTATCGTTCTTCTTGAACGTCAGCATTCCTGCGAACGACAGATGCATGCCCATCTCGAGACAAGCGGCCGCTGTTTCTGCAGAGCCGCAGAATGAGTGCATCGCGCCGTTCAAGGGACCAGCCACCGCATGTTGCCTTAATACGGCCAAAGTTTCGGCTTCGGCTTCGCGGCAATGAACGACGAACGGCAAGTTCAACTGTCGCGATAACTCGATGTGCCGATTGAAGTACTCGATTTGCAAGTCGATCGGCGCATAGTCCCAGTATTTGTCGAGACCCGTCTCACCTAGACCAACCACCTTGGGGGCCTTCATCAGTTCGACGATCTGCTCCCAATCCCCTGGCTGCGCCGCCAAGACGTAGTTGGGATGCAGACCAACAATTGCGTAGACGCAGGAGTATTTCTGGGCCAGTTCGACGACTCGACGGCAGCTATCGAGCGTAATGCCCACGGCGATCATCGTCTTCACACCAGCGTCGACAGCACGCTGAATTGTGTCGGCACAGTCCTGCGTAAACGATTCTTCGTCCAGGTGGCAGTGTGTATCAATCCATTCCATCAGCAGTCATCTCCGGGCGAAACGCCAGATCGGCTCCGCCCGAACAAGACGGCCATCAGACGCAATTTCCAACATGATCGCGGCACGAGTGGCTGGCGGCAAGCCGACCAGATAAATCACAAATTGTAAGCATCGGATCCGATTCGCGTCCTGTGGTCGATGACAGCCGCTGATTCAACCTTCGTTCAATCTAGGATGAACTCACCTTCGTTTGGTATTCGGGCGATTCCATCCACCAATCCAAACTCAAATTGATGAATTGCTGAATCGGAATCGTCGTGACGCTCAATAGCACCGCGACCATGATGAAGCCGGGCCAGATCGGAAAGTTGATCCAGATCACTGCGCAAACCACGACGAGCGCCAGGAATCCCAGCATCTGACTGGGACCACTCCACCAGTGCTTGGCAGTGACATAGTAAATCGCAGAAACCTGGCACAACAGCACTCCGGCCAGGGCGGCAATGACGCCCGTCATAAAGATGACCGTCGGATCACGAGGCACCGCGAAAGCAATGGCGATACCGATCGGCAGTACGGCCAGTCGATGTTCCCAGCAAATCGCTCGAGCCTTGGCCCAGAGGACAGTGGATCGATCAATCGGCAACAGCATCAGGTCGTGCCAGGTTTTCTGTCGAAACTCGGCCGAAAGCAATGAATCGAATCGGACTGCGAACAGAATCGGGCAGGCGCATTCGGCCAAGATCCCAATCGCCAAGGGGAAGCTGGTGTCCCCTTGCAATAGCGCAGAAAAGACGACGACATTCGCCAGCAGGAAGTAGACCACACTCCAGCTTCGCTGTGATCGCAACCCAATCAGCACGTAGGCGTCCTTCCAATAGAGCGGAGCCGCTCCACAACGAGGTCGTCCAGTAACGACAGAGCCCTCACTCACTTCTGATGACTCCGAGTGGCCGGTACTCGTCAGCGAGCGGAAGCGATTGATCATGATGACGGCCGCATAACGAAAGATGCAGCACGCTGCCAGGAAATGCATCCAGTACGAGGGCGATAGAGGAT
>DASYEA010000344.1:0-9446 GCA_036499265.1 Schlesneria sp.
CTTGTGCAAAGCCCGGACACCGTCCTTAGTCAATCGACGGAGACCATCGCCACGGCGGACAGCGTGATCCTTGATCACTGTCAGCGATGGGTTAACCTGGCTCGCGAAGTGATTACAGCAAGCGTACCGGACGCATTCATTGTTGATCTCGCGGATTAGTCGCAGGTAGAAATTCGGTTTAAGGTTTGGGAACGACCTTCACGTTGACTGGTATCTCGGCGACCAACAAATTGCCCGCTGAAGTGATCCGCAGCTTGATGTTGGCAACCGGAGTTTCGGCCGCCACCTTCGGTGCCTTCACCATGATCTCGAACTTGTCCTGATCACCAGCAATTGTCGCCCCTTGAATGACGTAGTCGCCTGGCAGCCCCACTAGGGTCGCTTCAACCGGTCCCGCAAAGCCGGCTGTCCGATACAGTTGGCCGGTGATCTTGTGATCGGATTCGGCCACGACAGCCAGCGTGGCATCGTCCACTTTGGGGGTGATCGCATTCTTGATCTCGGCCCGGAACGGCTGTGAGTAAGCTGTCGCGAGCACTCGTTCTGAATAGGCGTGAGGGGTCGCTTGAGCTTTCACGACGAAGTCGATTACCGGTTCGGCCACTTCCAGCGGCACGACGAGCTTTACCAACGACTGTTCAGGCTCTTCCGGCTGAATCATCCTGGTCGCCACCGCAACGACGGGGAAGTTGCCGGCGGCGGGATTGTTGTTGTCGCGTTTGCGGATAGGTTCAGTTGATTCCAAAGTCAGCTTCACAGGGACCGTCGCCGAGGGATGACCGGCCTGACGCTTCAGGATCAGCGGGATTTCTGGCGAGGATCCACGGAACAGCACCAACGGAAGCTGTTGCAGTTCGATCGACATTCCCGTTGAGGCCGTCGTGCCGACTGCCATCGTGTCGACGAATGTCTGAGCGACAACGCCGGTCTGCAGTCGAGCAGTACTTTTGATGGCCGGAGTGACGCCAGCCGATTCGCCAACAATTCTTAGCAAGGGTGCCGTGCCGTCGGCTGGCTTGCCGGACCTGATCAGGCGCAACAAGGCTTTCCCCTGCATATTCGCAGCAATTTCATCGGGTGAGACGATGACCGAATTGTCACCGATCACAACCAGCTTAATCGGTCCGCTGTAGCCAGCACGCGAAATCTGCATCTCGATCACGGCCGAGCCATCATCGGGAAGACTGATCGTGGGTGTGTTCAGCATCAACGAGAACGAAGGTTGCCCGGCGGGTTCAATCACCAGTCGATAGAAGCTGCGTGGGCTGCCGCGACCAAACAGGTCCCGCACCTGCACTTGAATCTGCGAGACTCCGGCCGGCACGGCATAGTCCAACGTGAGATCACCAACGATAGGCTGATCACCACTCATCGCGACGGGATTGCCTTGCGGATGACCGAGAATCTTCAACTCTCCCTCCAGTTCAGACGACAGCGAATCAGACTGCAGCGTGAACCTCAGCGACTGGCCGGCCGTCACATTCAGGACATAGCGATCCTGTTCACCTTTCGCGGCGATGACACCACTGATCGCCACGGGCTTGATCGGCGTCTGTGTAAAGATGGCGTCAACCGTCTGCAACGATCCGTCGGCGGCTTTGCTGGATTCAACCACTTCGGTACCGCGACTGACGGGCAACGATGGCAGTGTGCTGACAACATTAGTTTCAGGAGGAAACGCGAGCAGTCCCGTTCGGCTTTCAGCGGGAATCACGAAAGACCCATTGAGCTTGGATCCGGGGGCAAAGCCGGTCCCGACAGGTTGCACATCGACCGGGCCTGCAGCCATGGCGGCGGGCAGGACACAGTCCACCAGCTTGAGATCTCCAACCTTTAATCGAAACGGATTCTGCCCCGGCGCGTTAAAAGTGAGGTCGTGCAATTCGACAGAGTAGATCCCGTCCTTTGGCAGAATGCGTTCTGCTCGAGCGTCACCCTTCAGGGAACTGTGCCCCCAACCGATTTCGAGCGGCGTTCCTTCGGGGGATCGTATCTCGACGACCGGATTTGCGGCTCCGCCAAGGCGTTTCAGCTCAACGTCGGCGACTACTCGCTGGCCTTTCGTTCCGGCAAAGTAAACTCGCTGCTGTTGGCCACCGGACAGCGAACCAAAAAACGCAGCGGGCAGCGTGGCCGGTTTGTCGAGTGTGATCCCGGCAACGGCAACCTCAGGAAGCCGGTCAACCGACAGAGCCACAGATTTGCTGATCCCGATTTGAGATCGAATCCATAAGGGGTAGATCCCGGTCGGCGTGTCGGAGGGAATGTTGACGTTCAGGACGACGCTGGCTGGGGTCGATCCTTCCGCCACAGAGAACGCGACTCCGGGGAAAGGAAACACCGCGACCGGATCAGGACCAAGATTGCTCCCTGTCACGACCAACTTATTGGGCTGACCAATCTGCACACCCGGCTGCGACAAACCTGTAATTACGGGCGAGACCGCGGGGACAGGCTTATCTTGAGCAATCAGATCCATCACATTGGACCCGGCCACCTCCAGAAACAACTTCTTCGCTTGCGCGGGGTTCAAAGCGGATTGAAACAACGAGAACTCATCGACCACGCACGACAAGTACTCGCCAACCGCCTCGCTGCGACCGATCGTCACTGGCAGGTTGCTCACCAGACCGGCGACGTTGATATCTTTGATCCAGCCTTGCTTTCCATCGATATAGCCGTTGCCCGAGGACTTGGGCGTCAACGGTTCGCCGTTGACGAAGAACATGATCTTCAGATCATCGACATCAGTGTCATCGTCCTGCTTGGGAGCGTCGGCGACTTCGAAGGTGGCGGTGACATAGACCAGCTTGCGATAGGGCAGGGCTTCCTTCGCGCTATAGCTCACAACCTTGTAGTTCGTTCCGTCGTGGATGTAGACCTGGAAGTTATCACCCTGCATCTGAAAATTGATGCCGTAGTTCGTCGACGCTTTGCCGTTGTCGACACCTCGTTTGGCGACCAAGCCGTGATAGCTGGCGTCAGTTGGTTCGGCCAGGTTCACGACGAACAGACCGAAGGTAGCCGCGGTGGGACAACTGACATCCGCACTGTTGGCAATCTCGACAAATTGCTGTCGCCCCGCATCCAACTGAATCGCCTTCTTGCCGCTTTGATTCCAGAAGGGGCTGGCGACTCGCGAAAGATCGTTGACGAGCTTCCCTTCGTCAGGGACTTGCCCCACCGTGGCGGTATCTTTCGCGGGACCTGAATCCTCATCGAACGTGTAATTGACGACCGCCTTGGCTCGAACGGCTTCGTCTTGAGCAGATGCCACTGTTGCCAGCAGCGTCAGAGCCCAGACTGTCGGCGAAATACGCAGAAGGGTCGACATTCGATGATGATCCTCAAGGCGGGACGAACTTGGTGGGTCCGCTCATTCTAAGTTCGCATCAGACTCTTTTGAAGTGAGAGTTGATGTTTCCAGTCGCGGAACCCTGAATTCCTTGTTGATGGAATGCTCGTATACTGGGGCGACTTTGTTTCTGCTGAGGTCTTCTTCCCGGTTGAGGTCTATCGTTATGCCGACATCGATCCGTGTTCTGGCCATTCACGCTCATCCTGATGACATTGAATTGCAGTGCGCGGGAACATTGCTGCGCCTGAAAGAACGGGGATGCGAGATCTCGATGGCGACGATGACCCCCGGAGACTGCGGCAGCGCCGAACTGGCGGCTGATGAGATTTCTAATGTCCGTCGCGCCGAAGCGCAACGCGCCGCAGAGATTATCGGGGCCGATTACACATGTCTGGAATTTCGAGACCTGAGCATCATCGTCGACAACGACAGTCGTCGCCGTGTGACCGAGGTCATTCGCCGGACTCGGCCGGATATCGTGATCACCGCTCCGCCTGTCGATTACATGAGCGATCATGAGATGACGAGTCGGCTGGTTCGCGACGCCTGCTTCGGTGCCAGTTGTCCGAACTACAAAACTCAGCAGTGGAATCCCGCCCCTGCGACAGGAAAAATCCCTTACCTCTACTATGTCGACCCGATCGAGGGGACCGACTACTACGGGAACTCTCAGCGAACAGACTTCATCGTTGATATCTCGAAGACCATTGAAACGAAGCTAGAAATGCTGGCTTGCCATGCCAGCCAGCGGGAATGGCTCCGAAGACAGCATGGCCTCGACGAATACCTGGATGGTTGTCGCCGCTGGTCCGCTGCACGTGGCAAGGAAATCAGTGCCGCGTACGGCGAAGCGTTCACTCAGCATCGTGGCCATCCTTATCCTCACGACAACGTGTTGGTGGAACTATTGAAATAGACTGATTGCATGGGAACAGTTTCCTAAGGAGTTGGCGAAGTACTACCGGGCTTTGCCTGGACGGTGATGATGCGTGATTTCGGATTGATCTTTTCGATCGCCCCGAATTTGAACTGCGTCGCGAACTCATCCCTGTCTTTGACAGGCCCCGCCACCAGCCGATATCGACCTTCGGCGAGCCATTTCATCCGGGCCGACGATGTCTTGTCGCCGCGAACCAACGTGGAATAGAAATAATTTTCAGATGACGTCGAACTGGTTCCAGCGGCCTGTCCACCCAGAATCAATTCATTAGCCCAGATCGCAAACTCTTTGTTCTTATCGGACTTCGACCCTTGAAGTCCGGTCATGTCCACGATGACGACTGATTCGTGTCCAAAAAGTTCGTTGAGTTCGTCGACGTCGGCATCCAACATGGGCGGCAATGAGACTCGCACAGTCACAGTTCGATTCGCGGCGTCAATTTGAGCATTGCCAAGCTTCAGTCGAGTGGCGAAGGAATTGAGATCCAAGACCGGCGTCGCCAGAAACGCTGCCTTTCCACGGTAATAGAGTCCAGCGGTCGTCTGAGGATGAGGAAGCGTTGTCGCACCCGCCCGGTACTCGAAAGTCTCCAGCCCCGGTGGTCGAAAAGGAGTCATTGCACCCCTTCCGCCTCGACTCGCTTGAACCTCCTGGAGGTACTTCTGATTGCGAGCTTCCATCTCCGCTTCTTTTGCCTGGCGCGCTTGATCGAAACTGGACTTCGTCACCTGCTTGGCACGAGTAACGTCCTGCTCGAAATCAAACTGTGCCGTTCGTTCTACCTTTCGACGAAGATACTCCTGAACCTCGGGTGAACCGTCAGGAACGTTAGTGAAAATGACTTTCGCGTACTTTCCAGGCCCCCACATTTTTGAGAACGATTCGGCCAAGTTCTTCAGCAACGCCTCCTGGTCCTTTGCGTCTCTCAAAGCGGCCGCCGCTTTCGCCCGCACTTTGGGATCGAGTGGTGTTCCTTTCGCCAGCCAACCCCCGCCCATCACGGGAGCTAGACTCCAGACGATGAATAGGACGAACAGGCCGCCCGCCCCCGCGATCATCCATCCAAGGTGCGGGACCGAGGACGTTGCTCGCTTTTTCTTTTTGCTCGGCCGCTTCTTTCGCCGTGGCCGTACCTCATCGTCATCAGTCACGTCAATCTCCCGGCACGTCGAAGTGAATCGAACGAAGAACAGACGAGTCGTCAAAGGATGGACTTCAGAACCGGTTACTCCCAGGCCAAAGGCTTCAGCCACGCGGCTTTCAATTGAGCACAATCGGCGTCAAGGATCTGCTTGCCGTCGATTCCGGCTTGTACTCGTTTCGCTGAAGTCGTCTTACCGATTTTTGTCAGCGGCAGTCCCCGGAAGAGTTCTTCCAACTTGGCCGCGGATTCAGGAGTGACTTCAACCAGGAACCTAGTCGTGCTCTCGGAGTAGAGCAAGACAGCCGGATCGGTGATCGTGGAAGAACTCGCCAAGGCGGAGAGATCGAGTTCGACACCAAACCCACCAGCGAATGCCATCTCCGCAGCGGCGACAGCCAAGCCACCTTCGCTGAGATCATGACAACTCTTCAGCAGGCCAGCCTCGATCGCGTTGTGAACCGCGACGAAGATCTTGGGGGCCTGCTGCAGATCCACGTGAGGAACCGTGCCGCCCTTCAGGCTGTTCACGAGGGCGAAATGGCTGCCTCCCATTTCGTTCTTCGTGATGCCGATCTGATACAGGAGGTTGCCGGACGCCTTAAGGTCCATCGTGACGCACTTGCGGACATCGTCGACCTGTCCAATCGCGCTGATCAACAGCGACGATGGAATGGCGACCGTCCTCTTTTCACCTGCTGCATCAACGTACGAGAACTCGTTATTCAAGCTGTCCTTACCGCTGATGAACGGGGTGCCGAACGCGATCGCGGTGTCTTTGCATCCGAGGGCGGCTCGAACGAGCGACCCTAACGTTTCGGGACGTTCGGTGTTGCCCCAGCAGAAGTTGTCTAGGATCGCGATGCGGTTAGGATTGGCTCCGACAGCAACGCAGTTTCGAAGGGCTTCATCAATCGCGGCGGCGGCCATCCAGTAGGGGTCGAAATCCCCGTAGTGCGGATTCATACCATTCGAGACCACCACGCCCCGTTGCGACTTCAGATTCGGTCGTACCACGGCAGCATCGGAAGGACCATCACAGGCAACGCCAACGAGCGGCTTGATGACGGAGCCCGATTGTACCTCATGGTCGTACTGGCGGATGATCCACTCTTTACTGCAGACGTTCAGCGAGCCGAGGATCGACGCGAGAGATTTGGACAACGATGCAGATGCCGTGTTAGCCAACGGCAGGTCGGCTGGTGGCGTGTACGTCGCATCACGCACGACTGGCGGACGGCCGTCGTGGAGGAACGACATGGCGACGTCACCGACAACTTCGCCGTGATAGGTCAGCTTCAGGCGGCCTTCGTTGCCGAACTGGCCGAAGGCAGTCGCTTCGACTCCTTCTGCGGCGCAGAGGGCTCGGAATTCTTCCCAGTTCTGTTCCGGGACCGCCAGGACCATGCGTTCCTGAGCTTCGCTGATCCAGATCTCGGTGTATGACAGACCGGCGTACTTGAGCGGGCACTTGTCGAGCCAGACGACGGCACCCGTGCGTTCGCCCATCTCGCCCACCGCACTGCTAAAACCGCCCGCACCGCAATCAGTAATCGCGTGATACAGACCTTTATCGCGAGCCTGCAGGATCACGTCCATCACCATCTTCTCGGTGACCGCGTTCCCGATTTGAACGGCACCGCCCGAGATCGTTTCGCTCTCATGAGTCAGTTCGGCGGATGAGAAGGTGGCTCCGTGGATGCCGTCGCGACCGGTACGACCACCGACAGCCACGATCAAGTCGCCGAGATGGACTTCCTTCTCGACCTTGTCGATCGGGATCATCGCGGCGGTCCCGCAGTAGACCAGGGGGTTGCCGAGGTAGCGTTCGTCGAAGAAGACCGATCCATTGACGGTCGGGATCCCCATCCGGTTGCCGTAGTCGCGGACGCCCGAGACGACACCCTTCATCACCAGCTTGGGGTGCAACGTTCCCGGCGGCAATGCGTCGTACGGAGTGTCGGGCGGAGCAAAGCAGAAAACGTCGGTGTTGCAGATTGGCTTCGCACCCAGCCCTGTGCCGAGCGGATCGCGGATGACTCCGCCGAGGCCCGTGTTGGCTCCGCCGTAGGGTTCGATCGCTGAAGGGTGATTGTGAGTTTCGACCTTGAAGCAGACGTTCTGTTCATCGTCGAACTTCACGACCCCGGCGTTGTCCTTGAAGACGCTGACACACCAATCGTCGGCTCCGAGTTTTTCGCGGATTTCGACGGTGGCCCCGAAGACCGTTTCCTTGAGCATATTCTCGAAGACGCGTTCACCTTTTTCGTCGCGATACCGGATGCGACCTTTCAGGGTCTTGTGCGAGCAATGTTCGCTCCACGTTTGCGCAACCGATTCCAGTTCGATGTCGGTGGGATCGCGTTGTTGCTCAACCCAGTGTGCTTTGATCGTCTGCATTTCAGCAAGGCTGAGATACAGTTGTCCGTGCTTGCTGAGGTGCATCAGGGCATCGTCGTTCATCGTGCGGATCGGAACAGTTCGCAACTGGAACTTGTATTCTGATCCCGCGCCGATCTGGTCCATCTGCAGCGGACCGGCGATGACTCGTTCGATGGCGTCGTTCGCGAGGACTCGCTTGGCGATACGATCGAGGTCGGCATCAGAGACATCCGCTTCGAACCAGTACTTGCGGCCGGTGGCCACGGTATCGACGGCGAAACCGAGATCGGCCAGGGCCTTCTGCGTGCTGAGGGCGACGTTGTCGGTCACGCCCGGCTTGAACAGCACATTCAGCAGTCGCCCCGTCGACGAAGTTGATTTGGCGGAGACTTGATGGGCTGAGAAAATCTCTGCGACCGGGTCAACCAGCAGAGTTGTGGCAGCGCGGATCACGTCGCTGTTGTTCAGCGAGGCTCCCTGCAGCAGGAACGATCGGGCTGTGGTGACAGTTTTTACACCCGCCACTCCCAGAGCGTGGGCCTCGCCGACGACTCGCAAGCCATCGCGATCGACTTCACCTGCGGCTGGTCGAATTTCTACTTCCCAAAGCATTCGTGTTTCTCGTTGATTAAGGTGGCTTTGTGTCACGTCGGGCCAGGGGGCTTACGCCCCCTGCTCAGGAGATGTCAGGAGTTTCGTTATTCGGTACTCTTGAGTCGTTGTTTGCCATCGTTCAAGAGCCGTTTGATTTGTTCGCCGTTTTGAGCAGCCAATGACTGCTTGTAGGCGTCTAACTGATGTTGTACCGCTTCGATTCCCCGGATAACATGCTGGGCATTTTGCAACAGAATACTGGTCCACAGATCGGGGTCCCCAGCAGCGATGCGAGTGGTGTCGCGAAAGCCACTGCCGGTCAACGGTTGGTTGGCTTCGGTCAATGTCGACGCCAAGGCCGAGGCGACCAAGTGCGGCAAATGACTGGTCATCGCCAGTGCTTGATCATGATCAACGGGCGACATCTGGACGGTTCGCATCCCGATTCCCTGCCACAGGCGTTCCACGCGATTCACTTGCGAGGTAGCGGCAGAGGGGAGGGGAGTGACGACACAGGTGCGACCGGCAAACAAGTTAGCATCGGCGGCCTCGAACCCCTGACGATGTGATCCGGCGATCGGGTGAGATCCGACAAAACTGGGGATGTCTTTCAAGGCGTCGCAAATCGGTTGTTTGACGCTACCGACATCGGTCAACAAGGTTCCCGGTCGGGTATGCTGCACGGCGTCGCGAACGCCTTGGGCGACTCGGTCGACGGGGGTACAAAACACGATCAGATCGGCCTGCGGGGCAGCGCCCGCCAAATCTGTCGAGAATTTGTCGATCAGACCGGACTGCCGAGCCAGTTCCAGACGAGCCGAATCGCGGCCAACTCCAATAATGGTTTGAACTAGTTTTCGACTGCGGAGCGCAGCAGCCAGCGACCCCCCAATCAGGCCGACTCCGACGATGACGACAGTTTTTTCCAGCAAATTAGACGGCGGCTCGCTCATACGCCGCATTGTAGTCAGCCGGAGAGACAAACAAAATCGAAGGGGGTTGATGGGGCAGGGCAGAACGGAAGAGAAGGC
>DASYEA010000345.1:0-4135 GCA_036499265.1 Schlesneria sp.
TCTTCGCAGCACACGACGAGCCACGAAGCCGACACTTAAGTCAAAGACCAAAGCCAGGGCGACGGGCTAGAAGCCCATCCCACGAAAAAACAGGGCAAAACAAGTTAGTGCTTGTACACTTTATGCTGAGGTCGCCCCGACAGAATCTGCTCTTTTCCCCAGTTCGTGACGGCGCGAAACGCGTCGCTGCGGATGAATTCCTGGAACGCCGTTTCGTCCGACCATTCGCTGGTGATCAGATACGATGCATCGTCCGCGACATCTTTCCATAGCGTCGAACTCGTATGTCCCGGCGCCGCCTTCAGCGCGTCGATCACCCCCGCAAACTTATCTTCAAAATCTTTTTGCTTGCCTGCGATGACATGATAGTTCATTCCGACTGTGATCATTCGATTGATTTCCGTCTGAGATTCTTGAACGCCAAATTGGCTCAAACGATAGTCTAACAAAGAAGCATCAGGGACATCACCTTAGCGGGTAATCTGTCATCATACGTTCACAAACAGCAAGCCCCCTCCTGACTTTCTGCTCGCCAATCTCTCTCTGATTTTGACAGGAATGGATAGACGGCTTAACCTTGCAGCAATGCGTGACTTCCGAAGAAGGAATCGACCAATGCCGTTCGCTGCCAGTTCTCATCTGCCGATCGACCGACGAGCGTTTCTTGTGGCGGGTGGCTTAAGTTACTGCGGCATCAAATTGGCCAGACCCGCAATCGCTGCAGGAGTCGAAACCATCGAACCCGCGGGTTCCGGTCGCCGAAAGATCGCGAAGTCCGCGATCATGATCTGGCTGTCGGGTGGCGCTTCGCACATCGACACCTGGGACATGAAGCAGGACGCGCCGCTTGACTATCGCGGCGAGTTTCAGCCGATCGCGACTTCGGCTCCTGGAATCGAGCTGTGTGAGCATCTGCCATACCTCGCCCGGCAGGCTCATCATCTGGCCATCGTCCGATCACAAGGTGATTTCCATCGCGGGACCGGCGACCACCATGCCGGGTACTACACGAACCTCACCGGCCATTCGCCCGATCCGACTTTTCATCGCCTGCTGAACGCACGCACCCCCTATCCGACGGACTGGCCATCGATGGCGTCCGTCGTGGCGATGAAGCGACCACCTCATCCCAGCCTTCCCAACGCGATCACACTGCCGCAAAAAGAGGGGGCTCCGGAATACACGCGGCCCGGTCAATTCGCCGCTCGCCTGGGCATCGAATTCGACCCGCTGTTTGTCGATGGCTCGCGCGACAAGCCGTATGATTTCGCCATCCCCGCATTGTCATTACAGGGAGAGACGACTCGAGAAACACTCACCTCGCGCCGCGAACTACTCGCCACGATCGATCTGGCGCAGCGCCAGGCCGAGCAGTCGCCCGCTTTGATCGACTATCGCAAGCATCAGCAAAAAGCCTTTTCCCTGCTGACGTCGCGCGAAACAAAAGCCGCATTCGACCTGAGTGCTGAACCCGCAGCGATACGCCAGAACTACGGCACCACGATCACCGGCTCATCGCTCCTGATGGCACGGCGTCTTGTTCAAGCAGGCGTCCCCTTTGTCACCGTGTTCTGGAAAGAAGACAAGGCACTGGACAAACTCTGCAAAAGTGGCGGCGGATGGGATACGCACGGCAATAATTTCAAGTGCTTGAAGGATCGCCTGCTGCCCGAGTTTGACCGATCGTTCGCCGCATTGCTCGAGGATCTGCATCAGCAGGGGATGCTGGACGAAACATTGGTGATCGTCTCCAGCGAAATGGGGCGACGGCCAAAGATCGGCGACCCACGCTCGGGCGGCGTCACCGGTGCCGGTCGCGATCACTGGACACATGCCATGTCGACACTGCTCGCGGGCGGAGGCATCCGGGGCGGCCAGATCTATGGCTCAACTGACAAACTGGCTGAATACCCCAAGGACAACCCGGTGGGGGCAGAACATCTGGCTCACACAATCTTCCATTCTCTGGGAATCGACGATCTGATGGCGAAAGACCGCCAGGGCCGACCATTCCACTTGATGGAAGAAGGCCGCGTGCTGACGGAATTGTTCGGGTGATCGCCGAACTCTAAGGCGTCTTCGCCGGAACGAGTTCCAGCAGCAACCTGACCAAAGCCTCGTGTTCCACCGGCTTCACCAGATGACCGTTGAAGCCCGCTTCAGTGGATTTGCGGCGATCGTCATCCTGGCCCCATCCCGTCAGAGCCACAATCACGATCTGCGCTCCCCACTCTTCCTTGCGGATCGCACGACAAACTTCATAGCCGTTCAGCTTCGGCAGTCCAATATCCAACAGGATGACCTCGGGCCGAAATGATCTGGCGACTTCGACCGCCGCCAGGCCATCATGAGCCACCTGAGTCTCATGACCGGTAATCCCCAGCAACATCGCCAGAGTCTTTGCGGAATCTCGATTGTCATCCACAACCAGAATGCGATGCGAGTCGAGTTGCCTGCCGGGGCTGTCGTTCATTTTGCAGTACTAGCGATCCATAGATTCGAACCCACATCCGCACATCGCGTGATGCCAGCACTTTCGCGGGTCACAATTCCGCGGTCAATAGTCCGAGTCCAAAATCTCATTCTCAGGACCGCCGAGCGACAGCCGACAGATCAACGACGGCCCTCTCTCATTCTCTCAATTTTCATTTTGCAATTCGCAATTTTCAATCGTCCCCAAAGCCTGACAACACTGATAGACTCAGTCCCTCCCGGGTCCCCCGTTCATAGCAACCAGAAAGACAACATGACCCAAAATGAAGGTTCACCCGCCAACGTGCTCGGCATGCTGACCGCATTGATCGTCGGCGAAATCGGAGCCGCGGTGGCGATCATCGGCGGACTCTCGACTGCCTTCGCCTGTCTGAATCGTGCCAGCTATGGTTCGCCGAACGATCAATGGAAGTTCTATCTCGCCGCAGGTGGCCTCTTCCTCGCCATTCTGGCAATCTGCCGTATCACTCGACGCACGTAGCCCGCGCAAACTTAGCGAACCTCGCGAGGGTACTCTGCCGCCAGAATATCCGCGATCATTTGACCTACGAACAACCCCGTCGTGTTAGTCTTCGTCGAACCGCCCCGGATCTCTTGAGACCTCCGCAGGATCTCCGCGCGGCCCGCGGTGGTCCGGACCATCTCTCGCAGTTCTTTCTCGCGTGCTTCTCGTGTGATCATGGCGTTCCCTTGCCAATGAGAATTCCATCTCCATCACACCAGCATACCACTGCCCCGAAAACACGCGGTCTAATTTCGAGAAAGCTGTGAGGAACGCAAACAAATCCGTCGCCATCGCGCCATTGCTCAACGCACCGGCGTCATTGACTGACACCGACTCGCACCGACATGATGTCCGGATAATCATCAATAGCGTCCCAGATACCGCGTGCATGAATTCCCAAAGAGGATCCCGATGAAATTCCGAGTCCGCCTGGTCGAAGGTGAAACCGAACTGAAGTCGATCTCGGTCACCGGAGAAATCCCGCCTCCAGGCACGCTGGTCATCCACGGCGACAGACAATGGTTCGCCTCCGCCCCCGCCTGGATCCTCGAAGGCAAAGAACTCTTTCCAGTCATCTCCCTGACCCTGCACTCACCGAAAAAAGTCCCCAAACGCCGAGGCCCCACCCGCTCACAGTTCCTCGATTAGCGTAGGTTATGCTTCAGCATAACTCTTCCGATCGCACACGGGAGCCCCTGCGAAATGCCCAACTACCGCCGTTATTTCGTGCCGGGAGGCACCTACTTCTTCACCATCGTCACGGCGAATCGGCACCCCCTGTTTCGTAACGACCGCGCCAGAACCATTCTGGGCCAAGCCATACGGGACGAACTCACGAACAAGCCGTTCGAGCAAATTGCGATCGTGCTGCTGCCGGATCACTTGCACGCCATCTGGGCACTCCCTTCGGGCGACGAAGACTATCCAACCCGCTGGAAATCCATCAAAGCACGATTCACGAAAGACTGGATTTCTTCTGGCGGCGATGAATTACCAACCAGTCGAGGCTATCGCAAACAGAGGCGACGCGGCGTCTGGCAAGCTCGCTTTATCGAACACACGATTCGAGACGAGCGAGATCTCCATCATCACGCCGACTACCTTCACTGGAATCCCGTGAAGCATCAGCTTGCCAAC
>DASYEA010000346.1:0-2369 GCA_036499265.1 Schlesneria sp.
GAATAAGACGTCAAAAACGTCCGTAAAAAAAGCGGCTCGCAAAGCGACCAAGAAACCGGCTGCGTCGAGTCGAAAGAAATCGCCGTAGGATTCGACCAGTTCATGAATTGGCGCGCAACACGATCGACTGTTCGATCCACGCCCAAAGCTGCGTGGCAACTTCCAACTTTGTTCCACCAAACGATGCCACGGTGCTTCCCGCGTCGTCGATCACTTCAATCTGATTTGTGTCAGAACCAATCGCAGTTGGACGGTTGAGGACAATCGCGTCGCAGTTTTTGTGCTTCAGCTTTCTGAGAGCATTCACGTGCGCGTATTCGTCTGACTCCAAGGCAAAGCCAATGATCCAGCGTGTCCCTTTGTGGCGTCCCAAGTCGGCCAAAACATCGGCGGTCTCGACCAGTTCCAATTCCAGTGACACACCCGTCTTTGCCAGTTTGCCGGGGAATCGAGATTTCGGTCGATAGTCGCAGACGGCCGCTGTGGCGATGACCCCATCGCAATCGGGAAACAAACGATTGCAGGCCGATAGCAGATCGTCAGTCGTTTCCACAGGATGGACTTCGCAGCCGGCAGGTGGCGTCAACGAGACAGGCCCGCACGCCAGGACCACTTGATGCCCCGCCGCCAAGATGGCCTCGGCGAGTGCAAAACCCATCCGCCCGCTGCTGGCATTCGACAGGTAGCGCACGTCGTCCAGATATTCACGCGTCGGACCGGCAGTGATGAGAATGCGCATGTCGTTAACGATCAGTTCCGTCAAGAGATTTCGCTGTGGAAGAAGCCGCCTGCGTCCCTGCGAGGATGCGATCAATTGCTTCCAGGATTTCCACAGGCTCGGCCATTCGTCCCGCTCCAACCTGTCCGCAACTGAGCCAACCGCTGCCAGGTTCGGCGAAGAGAACCCCGTCCGCTCGCAGTTGATCGACGTTACGCTGAACAGACGGCTTCGCCCACATCTCGCAGTTCATCGCAGGAGCGAGCAATAGCGGACAGGTAATTGTCAGTGCGAGGGTCGACAACAGATCTCCGGCGAAACCATTGGCGACTTGCGCGAGATAGTTCGCCGTTGCGGGGGCGACAATCATCAAGTCACCCCGCTGGGCTAAGCCGATGTGTTCGCCGCGGAAATGCTCTGAAGGCTGAAACAGCCCGCGGTGGACTGGTCGGCCCGTCAGAGCTTCAAAGGTGGTCGCACCGATGAACTGCTCGGCGGCTTCGGTCATCACAACGCTGACCGAAGCTCCCGCCTGAACGAGCTTACTGCAGAGGTCTGCCGTCTTATAGGCGGCAATGCCTCCAGTTACACCCAGCAATAGTTCGCGACCACGCATGTGTCGGTCTCGAATCGATCCTACAGGTCATCCAGCGAAGGACCGCTGTCGAAATGACGTTCACGAGGTGTATTCGGGTCGGGACGCGTCACCACCGCACCGCTGGCGTCGAGGAAAATCTTGTCTTGAATGATCTCTTGAATCACGACTTCCATCGGATTCTTGGTCTGGATTTCGACCAGTTGCTTGGCACCGCGATTCAGCGCGACCATTCGCTTCTGAATCAACGTGGAGAGCTTAAAGCGTCCCCCAACCTTCTTGACGATCTCTTCTTCTTTCAGTTCTTCGAGCATGTCGTCCTCATTGAATGACGTCGTAACAATTCGCTGACTGTAATCGGGACATTCTTTGATACACCGGCAAGAAGAATGTCCCAGCTAGATTTAATCCAATGGCAGGGATCGCGAATCCTCTAGTCTGCCGGATCTACGCCTCGACCGCAAGTCTCAACTCAATTTGCGGTTACTCCGATTGCTGCCTGAGGATGGCATGGATTTCCTGGACCGCATCATGCAGATCGTCGTTGACGACCCGGTGTCGGTATCGGTGCGCCAGTTGCAATTCGTCTTCCACCTTCCGTAGCCGGCGTTGGATCGTCTCTTCGGAATCCGTTCCACGCTGCCGAAGTCGTTGTTCACAGACGGCGATCGAGGGGGGTTCCAGAAAGATCGTGACAGCGTCCGGATACTCGTCCATCACGCGGAGAGCCCCCTGAACGTCGATTTCCAGGAATGCCCAACCGCCGGCCGCCTGCGCGCGGTGGAGTTCGGACTTCAAGGTTCCGTACCAATAGCCAGCACCAAAGACTTCGGCGGTTTCTAGAAATTCGCCCGCGGTCTTTCGAGCTGCAAACGTTTCTGCCGGCAGGAAATAATAAGAATCACCGTCGATCTCACCGACGCGTTTGGGGCGAGTCGTGGCGGAGATGCATTTCATAAGTTTGATGGATGACTCGCGAATCAGACGTTCGACGATCGTCGTCTTGCCGCTACCACTTGGTCCCGACAAGACGAGAATCTGGAAGTCGTCACGTCC
>DASYEA010000347.1:0-4293 GCA_036499265.1 Schlesneria sp.
TGATCAATCAACAATATCCTTGCTATCGAGAATCAATTTTACAATCGTAATCTTTGATGTTTTGGAAAGAATTAAGGTATGCACCCATTGGCCATAGGAGCCGTTTCGCAACGCTGCTGGAGATGCAAACGCAGTCGCGCCGTGCCGGACCGCAAACAATGTGCCTGCGGCGAGCACATCGAATCTTCTGGGGGATGCTTTACGAAGATCTTCGGGAATGCGAAGAGAATGCCCTGCTATCGATGTTGCGATCTTCAGGCGGGAATCAGTTTAGCCGTCACTGCGGACAGATTTTCCAAGTCGCACCGCCTAATCGCGCTGCGCGATTGCTCAATCAGTGATCGCGCAGAATTGATTCCCGGGGGCAACTCTTACGTCCCTCACGGGTCAGGTTGGGTTCGGGATCATCTCATCACTATTGTTGCGGAAATAGCATCAGGAATAATTCGATCCAGCGCCCGCCGTCGATTCGGTATCGGACTGGCTGAGTGATGCGGATTCCACGTCCCGGCCGATCGGCACTGATTCAATTTCGCACAGAGTTCGGTGGGATTCGCGGGTCGTTTGTCGGGAGATTTTTCGAGGCATTGAAGGATGATTGCCTCAAGATCGGCGTCCACCGGAGATCCCAATTTAACAGAGGGATTCTCGGGGATATCGAAGACCTGGCTTCGCAAGATGGCCGCGACGGTCGTTGACGGGAAGATCGTCTGTCCAGTCAGCAGGTAATAGCCAATTGCACCAATCGAGTAGAGATCTCCGCGGGCGTCCAGCGTCTGTGGTGCGGTGATCGCTTCCGGCGACATATAGCACGGAGTGCCACTGATCCCGGTCGCGGTCTTATCGAAGGCTGTGGAATCACTGATCACGGTCGCCACCCCGAAGTCGAGCACTTTGACCGTGTCTGGAATGCCGCCTCGGTTGCAGATCATGATGTTTTCGGGTTTCAGATCGCGATGAATCAATCCGACGGCATGGGCTTCCTTCAATGAAGCGCACGCCTGGATCAAGAAATGAATGACGCGACTGGCTGGCAATGGCCCCTGTGTTCGGACGAGTTCCGCCAGCGTCACCCCTTCGAGGTATTCCATGGCGTAATAGAAAAGCCCTTCGGGTGTGACACCGTAGTCATACACGGCGACGGTATGAGGGCTGGTCAACTGGCTGGTCAGTTGTACTTCTGATTCAAACATCGCCAAGGCTGCGGGGCTGATTGTCGAGGTCTGCAGGACTTTGATTGCCGCGCGGCGTTTCAGCATGCAGTGGCGAGCGAGGTAGATGACCCCCATCGCACCTTGACCAATCTGGCTCTCCAGAATGTAGCTGCCAACTTGACGCAGTTGCTGCACTCGATCGACGCGTCGTTGCTCGAGGCTTTCCTCGGCCATGCTCGCCAGTTGGTCGTGAAGACTGTTGGCGTGCTTCTGATAGAGCTCAACGCCCAGCAATTCTTGATCGACCTCGCCAGCGACATCAAGGAAACTGAAATCGGGTAACTCATTCTGCAGAGCTAACAATGTTTCAAAGCTGGAAGCGGACTCCCACAGACTGCCCGGCAAGCATGCTGTCGCCACGCTTGTTCCGACTGTGCTCTCTCGCAGAGCTGCACTCGCCAAGACGGCTTCCTCGTCGTGATGCATCAGTACGCAAGCGACCAACTCGGCTGGGAATCCCCAATCGTGCATGACCAGGGCACCGACTTGAGCATGATTCCAACCGAAACGCCGGTTTTCTTCTTGATACAGGTTGACCTCCGGCTGCAGAGCTTCGACGTAGTCGTCGTAGTACGCCTCGGTCAAAAGCGGCAGCAGGAAGTCCTGAAGCAACCCGGAGAGGTAGGCAATCTCCACGTCGATGCCCAGCTGGCGGGCCATCTGCTGCGCAAAGAACGCCTTCATTCGGTTCGCTTTTTGGAACTGCGCCGAATTGACGAGTCGAGAAAACACGGTCGACGATGCGGACTGCAGCGCCGTCGTTAGCACCAGCGTCTTGGTGCGGCGCGAACCGAGCAGGTTCACGGCCTGACGGACAGAGGTCACTTGCTGTCGGACCCCGACGGCGGTGGAGTTGACTTGCCTAAGCAATCCCGATGTCAGCGCTGCATCAACTTCAATCGGGGCAGCAAGTTCTTTGGGGCCAGCTTCTGGATCCTTCGAAATCGCGGTGAATTCAATGACAGACTGTGGAATACAGGGAAGCCTGAAATTGCGCGGCAGTTCCAGTTGCGGACGGACCGCGACCGCTGCATCGACAATTTCATTCCAATGAGAGGGCATGTTTGTTCCGAATCCTTGGCTCGAATTGCTTCGAAATTGCAGCCGTGGGGCGATGGGGCTGCTCTATGGATGAATATAACACGCGAAAAACGGGTCGGAGCGATCTATGGTTACGTATCTACCACGTCTCATCCGTGCAGAAGATCAAGAATAATCGGCACTGTCAGGACATTCAGTCTTCTCGTCACCGAGTTCCCGTCGTCGTGAGGTCACTTTGATGTTCCTCCGCGAATCAAAATCGCGACAGATTATCGGGCCTCGGCGACAGCCAACTTGGACAACGTCTGACTTGTCACTGCGGGTGGGCATGACCAAACCTGAAAGAAGAGTGACTCACGAAGTGCCCGTTCTGCGGGATGCCCGGATACGAAGCCAGCCCCTTTCGCGCAACAGACATAGGCCTGTGCCGCTCGAATTGCGATCGAGTTCGCTCGAAAGCGGAATAGCTCGGCTTGGATTCGACGCTCATCGTCCGACTTCGGATCAGTGACCGCGACCACCAAGTCTGCTCGAAGCTCATCGCGATCGCGCGCCAGCAAATCGACCATGCTTTGGAGATCTGGCCGCCGTTCCGCTTCCGACTGAAGTCCATCAATCGTGTGGCTGGCCGCTCCCAGCGCGACGGCCGAAGTTGTTAACGAACCCGTTCCACCGGTCGCGCCGACTTTCATCACTTGGGGAATCGGTCCGGCAACGATCTCATCCGTCTTAATGGCAACATGATCCAAGATCACCGTTCCAGTGCAGGAGGCATTGAGTGCCAACAATTCCAGTGGCGGGGCGATCTGAACGCCTGCTCGATCTCGAGGAACGACGGCGATAATCTGATCACCGTTTTCCAGCGTGCCACCCGTGACCAGCAGGTTCGTATGAGTGGCCCCCGTCACCCAGGGAGCCTCACCACTGAATTCAAAACCGTGTGGAGTCGGGATCGCCATGACCGATGGCTTCGACCAGTGCTGCCTCGATGTCGAGAGGTGAGAGATTCCCACCGTCGCAAACAAACGCCCGGAGCAAAGGTCAGGTAGCAGGCTGCGCCGTAGATCTCGGTTCTTGCTGGCCGCAATCCGGTGGCAGGCGGCGTCCCGCTGAGTCATGACGAACGCGGTGGTCAAGCAAACCCGGGCGAGATCGATATATCCGCACAACAGGTCGGCGGCGGTCTCGTCACGACCTCCTGTTTCTGTTGGCAGTCCCCATCGAAACACGCCCGCATCACGCAGACATTGTAAACGGGACGAAGGCCAGAGGCCGGATTGCTCGGGATCTTCAGCCGCCCTGATTCGTTCGACGAGATCCGTGTTAACTAGCGCCGACATACAGAGGCTTTGTGCAAGGCGAAGGGTTCCGATCGGCAAACGCTGCCGTTCTGTGCTTGAAGCTTACAAAGATTCCAACAGTTCGTGCATCTCGGCGGCAGCATGGTCGTCGCCAAGCCGACGCGCCACCTGAATTCCGAGTGAGAGGATCTGGCGCGCTTGGATTGCATCGCCAGCTTCGGCCAACAACTGGCCGTGACGGAAAAAGGCGGGGATGTGATCCGGAAATTTCGCGTTCATTTCGGCCAGCAAGTTCAAGGCGGCAGGGCGATCATCTTTAGAGGTCTCCAACGCGAACGCGTAGTTCAAAAATGGATCATTCGGTTCTGATTGGAGCATTTCTGCCAGCTTGGCCAGGCGCGACATAAGAATCATCCTAAAAACATGGGAACCGCGTTTCGACTGGCTTGCTCTTCAATAACCCCGATGGGTACGGAAGCTCTGCATTACCCCAGTGTATCTTGACCGAAACCACAGCCAGCGACAATTCGACATCATTTTGTGTTTCGGCCACTGGCCGATCGCTGGCCTGCGAATCACGCCGTCAGCATTATCGCCTGATCCAGATTGATGTTGTGGCGACATGATGAAATGTCGTCGTCAATCTGGGAAAGCGTCCATTCCACGGCTCGGTCGCCCTCTAACTTTACCCACACTACCGCATAGTTGGTTTGGGCAAGCTCTGCGTCATGCGACGG
>DASYEA010000348.1:0-7446 GCA_036499265.1 Schlesneria sp.
AGGTTCGCCGCTACCGGGCAAACTTTTGCGTCTTTTCTGCATCGCTCGCCGTGTTCGATCGTGCAGAGCAATCAGGTCTTGATCGCCCGAACCAGTGAAGATCGCGGCGCGAGTATCGATGAATGATTTTTGCTTAGACCAGATGACGAGATCGCCCTGTCGAGCCGTGAAGTGAAATGGGCGATCATCCAGATTGTCTTTCGCAGCCTCCTGATAGGAATCCATCTGAGTCTGCAGATTGTGGTCAAATCCCAATCCGGTCCGGCGACCTTCCGGACCTTCGATGCGTCCGCTGATGACGAACCAGGCCAATGCGAAAAAGCTCATCACAGTGACGGCTCGACCACCTCGCGAGAACAGCAGTTCCCGCCAATCGATCGAGTAGATCTGACCGAATCGCTGTCGGTACCAGGACTGAGCATTGATCGTGCAGACCACACAGTTCACCAGACTGGCCGCCGCAAATTCGTGAGTCGCCAGGCAAGCGAGGGCGTTGAACACCACGACCGCGATCAGCTGACCAGGGTGGGCTCGTTCGCGATTCAGGAAGAGTGAGACCAGTGTCGCCGCAAAGAGCACCAGCGCTGCGATCGTGCCGTGATTGATCGACAACCAGAACGCCGACTGAGTGATCGGATAGAAACCCAGTTCGATTGTTCCAGGCCGCGTAAATGAATGCTGGAGGGCAGGGTAGTCGATGGCAAACAGGCGAATCGGAGAAAACCACGATTGCCACAGGAAGGGGTGAATAATCGTCACGGCGAAGCTCACCAGCGCGACCTTCCACCAGAGGGCTCGACGCTGTGCCGCCTGATCGGATCGTCGCAAGCTCTCGCCGAGTGCCAGGCAGATCAGTAACAGCCAGCCCAGGAAAGCGCGAGTGTCAAGCTGCGACCACAACCAGATCACACCGACGCACGACCACAGCAGCCGCGGATTGGACGTCTCGTCGGCTCGCTGCACCAGCCACAGCACCAGGCTCAATCCCAGCAGCGTGATCAGTTCCGGTTGCGCGGTGAACTGGGGATAGCAGACCAAGAGCGCCAGCACGGCGCAGATCGAGCCCCACCAGGTTCGGACCCCCGACCGATACGTGTGTGCCAACAGCCCGAACGCGAGTCCCGCCAGAATTCCTTGCAGGATCGACAGTCCGATGCCACCGGTGAGCGAATAAATCCCCGCCGCGACCAGATCGAACATCCACGACAAGTTGACCCAAGGTCGATCGCCCGCCGTATACGAAAACACATCCTTCGACGGAGGCAAGACACCATGAGCCGCCATGTATTCGCCACTGCGAATATGAACCAGCGTGCGAGTGTCAGTGACGGCTGCAACGCCAAACAACAGAGCCAGCCCGACGACGGCCCAGCGGATCACGAAGTCGCCACGAATCGCTTCATCTTCGACCAGTTCCGGAGTCAGCGGTTCCCAATCAGGAAGGTCTTCATCGAGATTCGCCCCTTCCGGTTGCAACGATGCCGACGAATCTGCGGGCGAGGGCGAATCACTGGGGATTGACGGCGGAACCGAATCGCCAGTTGGTCGCTGTCCATCGTCTGCCGGTTCAGGAGGAATCGCCACAATCAGACTCGCAGGAGAGAGATGAAGGTCACAGAGACGGTCGCCATGGTACGAACGGCGATTCGCGACGGTCAACCGGTGGCCACCAAACAAAAGACACTACAGCAGTCGCCGTCGCAAAACGATGGCCAGTTATGCCATGCGTCCATCGCCCAACCAATTCTACGCCGCTTCGATGGCATCCGTTGGGCTGCACCCCAATAGACCACGCAGTGGACCGCCTTCCGTGTCCAACACTGATGATATCCGGTCAGTATCTATCTTGGCCCAACTCGCCTAACACGCTTCTTGACAGATCACAAATGTTGCGTTACTTGTATTGCAACATTACTGATTGGAGATGAACATGAAAAAGAAGCCCACTCTGACAGCTCCGTGGGAAATCACCGCGGAGATGTTCCTGAGCGAAAATGAAACGTTGGCCCTGCAACAACACTTGCTTCGCCGAGAGAAAGAGGCTGACGCGCCTCAACGCCCGTCGCGAATCGTCGATCGATTGATCGTCGAAATCCTGCTCGCGTCGGGACTACGGAATTCCGAGCTTTGCCATCTGCGGGTTGTCGACACGATTGTCGGTCACGGTGAATCGGCACTGAATGTCACGGGGACTTCGAAAGAAGATCGAACCGTGTATGTGGCCAAGGCGACCAGCGAACTGATTCAGCAGTTCGTGACTGACGTTCGCCCCCAGTGTTTGCCGGACGGTGCCGATCCGGCCGATCTGCAGCAGCCCCTGATCCTGAACGAACGCGGCAAGATCTATGACCGGACTGCGCTGTATCGCCGAGTGGTCCGCATTCTGACCGAGGCGGGTCTGGCCGAACGAGCCAGCGTGCAGTTGTTGCGTCACACCTACGGCTTCCTGGCTTACAAACGAACCGGCGGCAATCTGCTGTTCGTCCAGAAGCAACTTGGCCACGCGCATCCGATGGTAACGGCCGTCTACGCCCGGTTTGTCGATCACCCCGCCAGCGAACTGGCCGAGCTTGTCGGCGGTGCAAAAAGTTCTGTTCCGAAGACCGCCTCCAATGCGGCGACTGCGTCTCAAAAGAAGGGAGTTCGATGATGTCTACCAGATTCAATCGTGATCAAATTCATGCGGGTGCTCGGGAAGATCTGGCGACGTGCCTGGGGATCGAGCCAGAAGAGGTTGAACTCAATGCCCGGTTCTTCCACGATCTCGGTGGAGAGTCGATCGACCTACTCGACTTCGGTTTTCGCAGTGAAAGGCGGTACGGAATCCGATCTCCCTTCCCGCGACTGACGGGCGGTGAGGGCTGGCAGTTTGATGAACAAGGACGACTCGCTGAATCCACTCTCGTGCGACTGCAAACCGAATTCCCACAGATCGACTGGCCAGCCCGATTGGCGGGGATCTCGCTGGAGTCCTTCAAGGACCTGCTCACCATCGAGTTGATGGTCGAACTGCTCTACTTCGCCCAGTTCGAGAACGCGCAAGGCGGAGTAATCCATTGACTCCTGATGCGATCCAATCATGGGAATCGATTTGCTGGATCTGACGTTCGGTGTCGAGCGCCTGTTCAAGATCAAGTTGGTTATGAATTCGACCATTGAGCAGACGACCACCGTCTGTCCCGACACCAATCGCCGCGATCTTCAGGTCCGCCACTTCGTCCAGATGGTGAAACGTGCGATCGAGGAACAGAACTCGTCCTATTAAGATCACCTGCTGAAAATGTTGCGGCCTCACATCGCTGAATGTCTGGGCATTAGGAATGCTGACGTCGTTCCCGACGCGTGGATGATTCATGACTTGGGGATGGAGCGACCGGTGGAGCTATTCGTCCACTCCTCGTCGTATTCAAAGTCGCCTTCGATCCTCGCACTCACAAAATCGAGAATGAACGGTGGTGACACGATTGTCATCTCGATGACGCACAACCCCGGATCAGATGCCACCAGTTCGGGAATATGAAACTCATGAATCTTCGTAATCTCGTGCAGTTGTAGGTACTCGTAAATCTCAAGTTCGTACTTGTACAATTGCGGATAGCGAAAGGCTTTGATCGCTGTGCTTCGATTCGTCGACAGCACGAACCCATCACATCCGTAGCCAAAGTCATTTTCGATTGTCAAATTTTTAGATTTGGCATACCGTTGAGCTCGTTCTACTGGATCTAACCGCGAGACGTTCATGGATCAGCCAATTCCACAAAAAGGATATTCCGCCGAAGTGCGGCTTGAGTTACGGGCTGAAGGACAGGTTTTCGATCTGGCTGGAATCGGCCCCAATAAGGTCACGCCTCGTGCTCCACTGGAACTTCCAGTCTGCATCGCCGATGTGGTGATGTACATTGATGGGACAGGTTACCTCTGGCCCGTGCGTCTGCCAAATGGTGCTGTTCCCTTCGATAAATCCGTGCCAACGGCTCCGCGCGGCGAGATGCAGCGGCTTGGCGATGCTACCTGATCGTACCGCTTTTGCCAGCATGCTTGGCACGATCGATTTGGCAGATGTCATTCTCCATCGAGCTGCAGGATGATCTTGAGCTGATCGAGATTGGCTCTCAAATCTGAAGGCAATGAAATGCGGTGATTCGACTCACAACATTTTCCGCCGATCCATTTTCGTGAACAATTGACCGATAAGGATTCGAGACGCGGATGGAACTCATTGTTCGGTCCGCCAGTTGTTGGCAGAATAATCACCACGCGCCGGTGCTCGCGACGTGTCACTCTTCGTAATCAAGGACGCTCTTCCGTGGATGTGATCTACCGCTATGACCCGTTCGCGCCGATCTCCGTCCGTCAGATTCCTGACGCCAAAGCCGCCATTGACGAACTGATCGGCGGAAATGACCGATTTAAGAACGTTGTCCATCGTATGCAGCAGCAGACGATGGGAGGCGACGCGGGCGAGCCGATCGTCATTCCGATGAGCCCTATGACATCGGGGCTGCCGCTGTTTGCGGGCACCATTGTGACACAAGCTCCATTTGCTGTCGTGCTGGGATGCTCGGACGCTCGCGTGCCGACCGAAGCGGTCTTTGATCAGTCGTTTAATGATCTGTTCGTGCTGCGGATCGCCGGCAATGTGCTGGGCTCCGAATGCTTGGGATCACTGCACTACGCGCTGCGGCATCTGAAAGACAGCTTGAAGGTGGTCGTCGTATTGGGCCATTCCAAGTGTGGAGCAGTTACGGCCGCAGTGGATACTCATCTTTCACCCGATGCCTACGTGAACATCGCCTGCACGTATCCGCTTCGATCGCTAGTCGATCAGATTCAACTGGCCGTACGTGGCGCCTCGCATGCGTTGGAGAAAGCGGCTGGCGTCGCATTGCCGAACAAGACGATGTACCGATCTCTGCTGGTCGGCGTGACGGCGTATGTCAACGCGGCCGTTTCCGCGTTGGAACTGCAGCGTGAAATGAGTCTGTATGAAGCGGGCGGGCCTCAAGTCGTCTTCGGCGTTTATGACTTTGAATCGCTCCGCGTGCAGAGCAGTCCGGCCTTAACGCCCGAAACGCCACGACTGCGTGCTGCCCCCAAGTCGGCTCAGGAGTTGGCGGACTATGCGTCCGAAGTCGTCGAAGCGTTGTTGTCGCTGGATGACGACGATCTGGAAGCGAAGTACATGCTGACCATGCGAGCCTGATCGGCTCGACATGAATGATTTCTACCCGTTGATTAACGTGGGATGTGCCACTGGTTGGCCGCTTCGGACAACCAGTGCTGTTGTGGTTAATCAACCTTCGAAAAAAGAGTATTTCAGACGGCTCTCGAATTCTTGACTCTGCCAGGATGCGCCAACGGAAGACGTTACCGCCAGAGTCTCAGTCATGAGCACTGGTTGTCCGAAGCGGCCAACGCAGTGGCACGACTCTCGTATTTGGAAGCTGATGCGGGCCGCATCCACGCTACAATTTTTGAACCAAGGCCGAAGCGAACGTCACCAAGTCGCTTCGGTCCTGAGCACTCTTCAGCAGCACATCAAAGCGACCCGCCTGCTGACACAGTTCGGCAAACGCGGCCGCGAAGTCGGGATCAACACTGACGAGATACTGCTCGGCGAGTGGCAGGGCTTTGTCGAGTTGCTCGGTTCGTGCCAACAGGTCGACCAGGACATACGCGATTAACGCTTTGTCTTGAGCGTCCGGTTCGCGATCCAGTTGCTGCTGGAAATAGGCCAGGGCAGCGTCGCGATTTTCGTCCAGCAGAAATTTGAAGAACTGGCTGTGGGCAGGATAGAACTCGGTGAACGGAGCCTCACCCGCATATTGGAACTGCGGTGACAACTGCAACGCATACTCGGTCAGATCCAGCGCCAGCTTCAACTCTGGGCTGCCTGCGACCAGCGAGCGAGCGAATCGCACCGTGGAATGCAGGTGCGACACATCAATGTGGTAATTGTTGTCGGCAAACAACCATTCACGTCCGGCAATCAATTCTCGCAGAGTTCCCGCCGGCGGTGCGAACGGCATCCGCTGTTTGACCTCATGCTGAATTGATTGCAGCAGATCCGTATGCAGTGACTTCACCAGGATCGCGGCACACTGAGAACGCTGTTCGGGAGACAGATTCTGGAACTGCTGATCCAGCGACGTAATCGTGCTGCACGTCCCATGAGTTCGCAGCATGATCTGCATCCCTTTCACAGGATGAGCCAGCTTGTAGAACGCCAGGTCGATCAACTCTTCCGATTCCTCGCTGGATTCGCGCGGCACTGGTGCGGCGTCGATCACATCGCGGACGGGCTGCGTTTCTCGGATCGCATGAAAGTAGATCCAGGCCTGCCCAAGCTTCTTGTCTGCCAGCAACAATTGACCGACTTCGCGAGCGGCCGCCATGTAAGCGACCTCGAACTCATCGCGCTTCCCGGCCGGAATATCATCGAACGAGGTGGGTCGATGCAGCGGAGCTCCCAGTTCAAACTTCTTGCGAGCACACAATGCATCAAACAGCTTGTGATAATCCTTCTGCTCCCGCAGCAGATCGGCCAGCTTGTCAAAGACAGCAGTCGCTCCCCCAGCCTGAAGTTGATCCTGAAGTTCGGCAAAAGGAGTTTCAGCGGCCATCGAGCTGGTTCCTGAACGCGGTACGGGGCGGATTCTCGGCGAGACCCTAGATTATGCCCGGATCGGCCAAACTTCACATCCCAGCCGCCAATTTCCGCGTATTTCAATGGTCTAGATGACCGTGCGAGATTCTGCTCCCGGATTGAATGAAGGCGGTGCCACGGACTTGGTTAATCTTCGCCCGATGAAGACCGCAAGTTCTACGAACACAATTCGAACTTCACAATGATGCAGACAACCGTCGAAGAGAACAGCAAATTTGGATAGGGAATCGGCCGCGAGGCAAGCTCTGTTCGAAGGGATTCGAGCGATGCCTGGCTCGGTAGAACGATTGAACTTGACGATCACATCAACGACACGGCATTTGCAGAGGCCACTTCGCAGCATTTGATCGTTTCCTGTCACGCTTCCATGAATCAGATCCAAATCGGCGATGAGTCGGCACGACGATCACCCGGGAAGAAATCGACGATACGAAGGTGTTGCGGTGCATCCTCCAGCATCTCCAGCGTGTAATTGACTTTGGCCTGCCAATGGGCCACGGATTCAGCGAGACCCCATCCGTGATGGATTGTCATCGCATGAAGAATCCTTGAAATTGTTATCGAGAAATAGTAGTGAAGATTGTCTAGAAGCGATGGCAAATCAGGAACTTCGACACCGTCATGGACAACGAGGTTTCGTGCACGATAGATCCTACTGAACTGCCACTCGATAAGCTGCTTCGAATTCAAGAGAGTCTTTCGGAGCTGCTTAGGATCGGTTAGATCCTTCCACATGGAGTATACGCGGAAGCCCAGCAATGGATGGTTTGCTGCGAAGG
>DASYEA010000349.1:0-6388 GCA_036499265.1 Schlesneria sp.
GAACTCGTCTGACTCCCCTTGGAGACACACTGTCTGCGGCTCCATTCAGACGGAGCACCAGCATACGAAGGCAAACCTTAATGACAGATGAAGTTGTGCCGTCTCGTTGCCAGCCTTCGCTAAGATTCGCGAGTTGGATTCGATGGGACGTGGTCGACCGCAAGGTGAATTGCGCCGTGCTGGCACCTGTCCACTTTCGCCAATCACCAAGGTTTCACAAAATGATCGCCAAAGGACCGAAGGATATGCGAGTCTTGATTGTCGAGGATGAACCGGATCTGCAGCGAGTTGTCTGGACTTGCCTGCAGGAAGAAGGGTACGTCGTCGATACCGCCAGCGATGGGGAAGAAGGACTGTATAAAGCCGCGAACTGGGAATACGACGTCATTATCCTGGATGTCATGCTGCCCAAACTCGACGGCTGGCAGGTGCTGGGACGATTGCGCAAGGTCAAGCCGACGCCAGTGTTGATGCTGACAGCGCGCGATACGGTTCACGATCGAGTCAAAGGCCTCGATTCGGGCGCTGATGACTATCTGGTCAAACCATTTCAACTTGCGGAACTGCTGGCTCGCCTGCGAGCACTCATCCGACGGGCCGCGGGCCAGTCCCAGCCGGTCATCGAAATCGGCGACACCCACATCGACACTGTCTCTCGTACGGTGACACGAATTGGGTCGCTGATCCCGCTGACCGCCATGGAATACTCGCTGGTCGAACTACTCGCCCTGCATCGCGGAAAACTGGTCACACGGTCGATGATTTATGACAAGCTGTACGACGAAGATGATGATACACTTTCCAATCTCGTCGACGTTCACGTCTCGAACATCCGCCGCAAACTTGGTCACGAGTTTATCACCACCCGTCGCGGTCAAGGGTATATGATTAATGATTAAGTCGCTTCGCTGGCGCCTGCAGTTATGGCACGCGCTGCTGCTGACGACCGTGCTGATCATCTTCGGCGGGGTCGTGTACGCATTGCAGTGGCAAACTCGACTGCAGCAGGCCGACGCGGAACTCGATCGAGTCGCGTCGGTGCTGACTTCGCGCCTGCGAGGTTTGTTTCCAGTTCCACGATCTCAAAACCCCGGCCCATGGCGAACCCCCAACCGTGGGCCGGGCTCTTCGCGTCCGCCCGAACAGACTGAGGATCGTGGAAGCCCATTGATTGCCGACGCGCTGTTGCCGGCGAATGTTCCACTCCCGGTGCCGCCACCCTGGCTGCTCGCTCGCCCCCGAGATGAAGATCCGAACGACGCACGTCGCCGTGAAAGCCGGGGTCCGCAGCGAAGCGGATCACGCGAAGAGGGGAATCGCCAGGGGCGAAATGATCAAGCGCGGGAGGGTCAGAGAGGTAATTCACCAGATCCACCACGCGACGCAGCGAATAATGGACCTCGGGATCCTCGCGATTCGTCGCGCTGGTTCAATCCCGCCCCTGGTCTAGGGCTGCCCGAAGAGTTCACCCATCTGTTTGAGGGCGATGAGCACAACTTCTACTTCATCATCTGGGACAAGAACGGAACAGTCCTGGAGAAATCGAAATCGGTCGAGGACATTCCATTCCCGGATCTTCATACGCAAGCCGATGGCCTTCCCGTTCGACAAGCCCGCATGCGCGAAGATCATCGCGAGGTCATTCACGTTTCGCGTTTTGAGATGAATGTGCTGGTGGGTCGATCACTTGTTCCAGATTTCACCGCGTTACACAGGACCGGCATGCGTCTGATCCTCACGGGGACCTGCGTGCTACTGATTGGATTAGCCGGAGGATGGTGGTTTTCCTCACGAGCCATTCGACCTATTGCAGAAATGTCGGCCATCGCGGAGTCAATCTCCGTCAAGAATCTTTCAACGCGAATCAACGTCAATTCGACGGCCACCGAATTGGAGCAACTTGGGTCCGTCTTGAATCGGACGTTCGATCGACTGCAATCCGCTTTCGAGCGGCAAGGCCAATTCACGGCGGACGCGTCCCATGAGTTACGCACGCCGTTGGCGGTGATCTTGTCACATGCGGAGTTGGCGCTATCACGACCCAGGGCAGTGGGTGACTATCAGAACACGATTCAAGCTTGTCGGCGTGCGGCGTTGCGAATGAAAACGTTGATCGATTCGTTGCTGCTACTGGCTCGCTTCGATTCCGGCGAACCCGAAATTGAACTGCGATCCGTCGAGCTCGACCGGCTGGCAGTGGATGCTGTCGAGATGCTACAGCCACTGGCCGACGAGCGACATGTCAAACTGAGTTGCCGTGCCGAGGCATTGACGATCGATGCCGACCACGATCGATTGTTCCAAGTCCTCACGAATCTGCTGAGCAATGCCATCCGATATAACAAACCCGATGGCCGTGTCGACGTGGATGTGACCAGCGATGAGCAATCGGCGATCATCCGCGTGGTCGATACAGGAGTCGGCATTCCTGCGGATGAATTACAGCACGTATTCAATCGCTTCTACCGCGTCGACAAAGCGCGGACGACGGCTGAAGGTGGTTGCGGCTTAGGCTTGTCGATCTGTCAGACGATCGTTGAGGCTCATCGCGGAACGATCTCGGCATTCAGTGAACTGAACGTCGGCACAACAATCGAAGTGCGACTGCCGCTGGTGCAGATCTCACCTGGGTCCGATGTTCCTTCAGAAGCAAGTAACAACGCAGACATGACGGCGACCTTGGGGCGATAGTTCGTCAGCGCCTTCAAAACCGCAATCCCAATCCGGCCACGGGTCCGTGAAAGTTCGTCGATCCTATCTGGAAGTAATCGTATCCAGCAAATGCTTCGACGGGCCCCAACATCACACCGGCAGTGGTTCGGTTATGAAACAGCGTCCCACGGCCAATTGATCCCACATCAAAGACGGTCGAGATCGTCCACGGCTTACGAGGGAACCAGTCCAAGCCATAGGTAAAGTTCATCCCCGCGTTCGTGCCGACGCTATCAGACAGCCAATTGACCCCGAAACCGGCTCGCATCTGGACATGTTCGCTTTCTGCAAACCGAAAGGTCAAATTGGCGTCGCCGGTCCACAAGTGATCCGAACCCGCCGACGCAGACTCCATCCAGTAGTTGGATTCGGTGTCAATTCCCAATCGACTCGCGGAATCCACCACCAGTCGGCCACCAAAACGATTGAGATCCGAAGTCTCTGGAATGGCAAAAAACTGCAGATTTGCGGTCCAATCTTTGGTTGTTCCGTCATAGGGGGTGGTCAGCAGCAGTGAGCCGGGCAGATCGTCCGCATAGGGATAGGTCGGAAATCGCGTTTCGATTTCGTACTTATCATCGAGCACAGCAATGGGAACGGTGAACGGCGCGGCGAGCGCGGCCAACAGCGTTTGGCCGGAAAGGTCGCCAAACAGGCTGCTGCTGGAGTCGCAGGTGCAGGGTGAGGCATTGCAGCTAGTGCAGGACGATCCAGAGTGACGCTGTCGCTTCTCGTGCTTTTCCTGCTTGGGCTTCGATTCACGGGCAGCACTGCCAAGCTCGCTGAGATGATCGCTTTCCGCCCGTATCGAGAATGGAAAGTCTGCGGCCGCAACTTGAGATGGAGAACATGCGATGTCGAGCACCAATAGCGATAGAACGAGCAAGATCCGTCGGTAGAGGTCGTGACCCACGATTCGCTTCCGATTAAACTTGGTGCATCGTTAAACCAGGAACTGCAATTGCCTTGTGAACCATCTTGAAGACCCAATCTCTTGGCGAGATTGGCTACATGGGATCGATCATTATTTGCGGATGACGACTTCTGATCCCTTGACCAGAAAATCGTAGACCTCGATCACGTCTTTTTCACGCATGCGAATGCATCCGCGCGAGGCAGCTTTCCCGATCGAATCAGGCTCAATGGTGCCGTGAATCCCGTAGCTGTCCCCCAGATCGATCCAACGTTCACCGAGCGGATTGGAGGGATCATCGGCAGAGACTACTTTGCCATCGGGGCCCGTGTACTGCGGATTGTCGACTTTGTTTAGCACGGCAAATTTGCCAACCGGCGAGGCACCGTCTTTCCCAATGCCAACCTGATAGCGACGAACGTAGTAGCCTTGCAGATGAATCGTCAGAGCAAAGTTGCTGAGGTCAACGACGCCCGCAAACGGTCCCTTCAGAACCTTCAACTTCTGACCGAGCTGGATTCGCTTCGGATCAGTGCGGTTGAGCTTGGCGAGATACTCCCACGTCAGTTGATACTTGTTGGCAATCGGGCGCAACTGGTCATTTGGCTGAACGACATAGGGCTCAATCAAATGAGGACGCGGTTCGAAGAAGATGGTCCGCGAGGTCTGTTCCAGACGCTGCAGCAACTCGCCCCGAGCTTCTTCGTGATTCCAATACAACTTCGACAAAGCGCGGTGCGCAGGCAGGATTTCATCCTTGGCGATCTGCTCATCGATCGCCTTCAGTTCCTCCGCCAGCGGAACAGTGGCGGGGCGCGAGGGCTCGAGGTTCGATCCACCAGGCTCTTCTGCTGCGGCAAGCTTGATATCGCGACGGAAGCGACGGGGGGGCTCGGTCAATTTCTGCGCTGGTGCTGTTTCCGCTGCCCAGTCGAGTTTCCTGGGTTCTTGGGGCGATTCGGATTCAATCGGCTCTGGGTCAGGGACAACGCGACTCGCAATGGTAGCTCGCCCTGATGGCTCGCCTTGCTCCCATTCCGCTTTTGGTTCGGCCACAACGGGAGTTGTTCCCTGCGAGGCGAACAGGTCGGGATCGTCGGCGGGATCGACCGGAACCTGTGGCGACTGGCCGAATTCGGCGGAATCGTCACGATCGCCACTCAGAATGCCCGTGTTAGCGGCCCCGAGTTCGACGGGAATCCAGCCATTTTTCCAGGCCAGACCAATTCCCATTCCGACGCCAAAGACAAGCATGGCGAGGAATGGCGTTTTGAAAGACTGCATATCAGTCGTCCATGACAGATACGAAAATTCACACCGGCACTTTCGGCTTGTATCAGGATCATCGCGGATCGGCAATGTCGGTCCGCTCGGCCAAACGTGGCATCGTCAGCGCGAATCTTGCCAATAATCATGGGAAGCTGATCTGTCAAAAACTTCGAATAACACGTGCCAAGGTCTTGGCGACCTTGGCTACGAAAAACGACTGAAAATCGCTGTTAGGTGAGATTCAGCACTGCCTTAGGATGCAATGTCGGATCAAAAATCAGTGAATTTAAAGCCCCGTTTGGCACATCTCTTTCAGCCGATGCTGGTTACCTATAGAATCCGGTGTCTGATCGCAGGCTTCGTCAACGGAGGCAACTGCTTGCGACATTCTCATCTGCCCCGACAGCTTCCCGCCTGATTGCTCCATGTTCGATCAACGCTACATCCGCAATTTTTCGATCATCGCACACATCGACCACGGCAAGAGCACCCTCGCGGACCAGTTGCTCTTGAAGAGTGGCGCGATTACTCAACGCGAGTTCCGTGAGCAAATTCTGGACGATCTGGCAGTCGAACGTGAGCGTGGGATCACGGTGAAGGCTCGCGCCGTGGCGATCAACTACACGGTCGATGGACAGACGTACGAACTGAATCTGATCGACACACCCGGTCACGTCGACTTCCACTACGAAGTTTCACGCAGCCTGGCCGCTTGCGAAGGGGCGTTGCTGCTGGTCGACGCCTTCCAAGGCGTACAGGCCCAGACCGTGGCGAACGCCTACGCGGCGATCAATGCGAACCTGGAAATCATTCCCGCTCTGAATAAGATCGACCTGCCGGTCACTCGTGTCGACGAAGTGATGGAGGAAATCGAAACAGTTGTCGGACTGGATACCGAAGGCTGCCTGCAAGTGAGTGGCAAAGCGGGCATCGGTATCGACGATGTCTTTGACGCGATCATCAAGCGAATTCCAGCCCCGGGCGGAAAGCCGGATGATCCGCTGCAAGCGCTCGTGTTCGATAGCAAGTACGATCACTACCGGGGTGTGGTGACATACATCCGAATCAAAGCCGGATCGCTGCGTAAAGGGCAGAAGGTCTACTTCATGAAGGCCGGAACGGCTCACGAAGTATTGGAACTCGGCCAGTTCCGTCCGAATATGGCCCCGTGTGAAGATCTGGGCCCTGGTCAGGTCGGTTACATCGTTACCGGGATCAAGGTCCTGGGGAACGTGCACGTCGGCGATACTGTCACGGACTTCCACAATCGAGCCCCCGCACCGTTGCCCGGCTACGAAATCCCACAGCAGATGGTGTTCTGCGGGATGTACCCGATCGATGCCACCGACTTCGAAAAGCTGCGCGAAGAGCTGCAGAAGATGAGTCTGAACGACGCGAGCTTTTCGTTCGCGCCGGACACATCAGAAGCACTCGGATTCGGTTTCCGTTGCGGCTTCCTCGGCATGTTGCACATGGAGATCATCCAGCAACGCC
>DASYEA010000350.1:0-7168 GCA_036499265.1 Schlesneria sp.
AGCGAGCACTGGATGGTGTGACGTTCTTTTTGGCCGATGTCGCCGATGGACTTGGCCCGTTCCTGGTGATTGATCTGACGAGTCGCCGCGGCTGGAGTTCCAGCGATGCCGGGATCGCCCTGGCGATGATGCTTGTGGGGACTGTCATCAGTCAGGCCTTTGTCGGAGCATGGATTGATCGAACTCGCTACAAGCGTTTGGCCATCTCGGTGGCTGCAGCAGCCGTCGCAATGACATCCATCGCCTTGTACTACGCGCCAGATCGACTGACTGTCTACAGTTTGCAATTTATCACTGGCGCGGTGGTGACCGTTTTCCCCCCGGCAATTGCCGCGATCAGCCTGGGTCTGGTGGGACGCGATCGCCTGGCAAAACGAGCGGGCCGCAACGAGGCCTGCTTCCATGCAGGCAACGTCGTGTCTGCGGGAGTGGCCATTGCCGCTGTCCAATACGGCGGCGCGATCGGTGTCTTCTACGGTGTGGCCGCAATGGCTATCGCCAGTGCTATCTCGGCCCAGTTCATTCGAGAACGTGATATCGATCATCAATTAGCGCGCGGAGCGGACGGCCCGGCGGACCAGATGAACATCATGTCCATCCGCGAGCTACTCAGTAACCGGCACCTGCTCTGGTTCGTGGCATCGGTAGTCCTGTTTCACTTCGCGAACGCCGCCATGCTGCCATTAGTCGGACAGAAGGTGGGCCGACTTCATCCCAGCGAGGCCCCGAAACTGATGGCGATCTGCATTATCGTTGCTCAGATCGTGATGGTCCCGGTGGCGTTGATGGCCAGCCGAGGGGCCATGCACGGTCGACGATGGGTCTTTCTGATCGGCTTCGCAGTCTTACCGATCCGCGGAATTCTGTACACACTCACAGACTCATCCATACTTTTGATCGCAAACCAGATTCTTGACGGCATCGGGGCGGGGATTTTTGGTGTGGTAGCGCTACTCGTGATGGCTGATTTGACACGCGGAACTGGCCGATTCAACTTTGCCCAGGGAATTACCGCTACAGCCATCGGGTTGGGAGCCGCCGCCAGCAACTCCATCACCGGATTCATTGTCGACAGGGCGGGATATAATGCGGGGTTCTGGTTTTTGTCGCTGGTCGCGGTAATCGCGCTATCGACATTCGCGATCACTGTCCCCGAAGTAGAAGCAGGTAAAGCGACTGCCCCTACGTAGGGATGACACCAGCGCGCCTACTCCGTCAGTTCGAATTTGAATTCGTTCTTCTTTCCCTTTTCGACCTTGGCTCGCAACATCGAAGTGGTCGCGTTTCCATATCGTTCTGGAACTTCGTTTTTTGTGCTGGGTGTCGGATTGTTCGCCGTTGTCGGGTCGATGACATACTTCGCGACGCTGATCTTAAAATCACCCGGAACGGCACCGTCACCAGGTCGGTAGGTCATCAACTTAAAAACTCCCTTAGCATCAGTATCGGCGGTGGCGCGAGGACCTTTTTCGGGTACGAAGAAGACCGTTGCCCCCGATAGTGGTTCGCCGCGGAATGTAATCAATCCCTGAACTGACGCCGTCTCCTTTTCGTTGGAACCACCGCATCCAGAGAACAAACCCAAGGCGACCAGAGCGGTAAGGATATTGAACGAGCGGGTCATCATTAGAGTTCTCCGGCAATAGTTGAGTGGAATGCAGACGTGAAATCGGACAAGAAAGGAGCAATCCAGAGATCAAACTAAAGTTTCGCCTTGGAATCAAACGTCTAAGCTCGAATAACCAATGCAGTAACCTTCAGTCTCACCAATTCGATAAAAAGGGGAATTACACGCGCTTTACCCTTTCGGATCAGGATGATACAGTTGACGGTGCATATCTGCTTTCAAAATTCGTGTTTTTTCCTGCGGGCGTTCTGGCCTCAACATTTCTCAATCTTGGAAGAACAAAATGTTCCATCTCCAGCGTCGACGTGCATTCACGCTCATTGAACTCTTGGTCGTGATTGCGATCATCGCAGTCTTGATCGCACTGTTGCTTCCGGCGGTACAACAGGCCCGTGAGTCGGCGCGGAGAACTCAATGTAAAAACAACTTGAAACAGTTGGGCTTGGCGATGCACAACTATCATGACACCTACACGGTATTTCCCATCGGTGGTTGGATGAGCGGTAGCTATGATCTTGGGTCATACATGGTTCGTATTCTGCCATACATTGATCAAGCCCCGTTGTACAACCAGATCAATTTCAGCGCCTCCGTCCCAAATCAAACTCTTCCGAATGGGCAGCGGCTGTCCTACATTTCTCTTGCAGCATTTATCTGTCCTTCAGACCCAGATCCAAAGACGTTCACCACCAGCCAGAATCATGGAAGTGACCCGCAAGCGAAGACAAATTATGCAGGGAGTATTGGCAACCAGGACACGTCAGGGTGCGATATCGGTTGGAGTCTGCTGAATAACAACGGTATTCAACAGAATGGTGATACTTATGACATCTCAAGGATTTCTGGTGCTCTAGCCAAGTGGCCAGCCTCCGTCAGCACTGCCGGCATTCCTGATGGAACGTCCAATACATTACTCATGGGTGAGATTCGTCCAGGATGCAGTTCGCATCAGCAGAACGGCTGGACAGACTCCAACGCATTCTGGAATGTGACCGGGCCCGGGATTAACTATCCGACATGCCCAGGCGAACCAGGATTCACTGGAACCGGATGCAATCAAATCGGCACTATCGCTTGGGGGACCTCCAACTCGTTCCGATCGAAGCACACCGGTGGGGCGCAGTTTACCCTCGCCGATGGTTCTGTCAGGTTTATCAGCCAGAATGTCGACATCATGACCTATCAGCGGTTGGGCGACCGCCGAGACGGACAAGTCGTTGGCGAGTTCTAAGAGTTGATCTGACGCACTTCGTTTGATGAGGCAAATGACGTGGTGCCATCGCCCGTCACTGAAGTAAGCCCTGCGAAGAATCTGGCGAAGATTCATCGCAAGCGATTGCACCAAAAAATGGTGCTTTTGATTAGTGGCCTGCTAATTGTCGGGGCGGCGTACTGGGCGCTGCCTCGATTTTTGAAATGGCAGGTTCGGCGCGATTTGACTCTGCGAAACCTCGACAAAGCATCTTCAACGCTCGATCAGTTCGACCGTTGGTACGGTGTTGATGGCGAGTCGAGCTTTCTGAGAGCTCGACTCTGCCGCAAACGAGGAGATTGGAATGGCGTCCACGAAGCATTGGTGCAAGCACAAAAGCTGCAGTATCCAGTTGCCCTACTCGAACGGGAACAATGGTTAACCCAAGCCCAAAGCGGGCAACTTCGCCCCGCCGAGCCTCACCTACCTCAACTACTCGTTGATCCGCAAAATGATGGCGGCGAAATCTGCGAAGCGTTCGTCAACGGCTATTTTCTCAATCATCGACTGACGGATGCGCTGCGGTTGCTGGATGCCTGGATCGGCGACTATCCCAAGGATCCCGAACCTCGAATCATTCGAGGGAAAATCCGCGTCGATCAGCAATATCTGAAGGAAGCGGAAGCGGATCTGCGCGTCGCACGGTCTCTCGCTCCGAAATCATCTGCAGCGGCGCTGGAATTGGCCGACGTGCTGATTCTGGAACGCCAGGTGGAAGAGGCGCTTCAGATCTATCAAAAGTTCACCGGAACGAATCACGATTCGCTGCGTGCTCGACTTGGCGAAGCGAGAGCAGAGAGGTTGCTGAATCATGCCGAAACCGCGCGTTCAATTGCCGAGCGGATCCTGAATGATGATCCTGAGAACCGTGAGGCACTGCTCGAACTCGCTTTAGCCGATCTCGAATTGAACGGTGCTACTCAGGCGGTGACAACATTGAAGCGTGCCTTGGAGCTTAATCCTCGCTCGATCGTCGTGCGGCAAGGGCTTGCCAAGGCGTTGCGTGCGGCAGGACGGTCTGACCAGGCTCGCGAACACGCCAAGTATATTGAGAAGGCTCAGATGGCCTTGGCGTACGCCGACCAACTGGCAACGCGAGTCGCTTCGCACCCTGACGATGTGGAAGCACGATACGAAATCGGTATGACTTACCTTCAATATGCCGTCCCCGAGCGGGGAATCCAGTGGCTGAAAAGCGTGCGAAACTACGACCCGAATCACAAGCGGACTAATCAAGCATTGGCGGATTACTATGCGAAACAATCCGCAACGTCTTCAGTCGACGAAAGCCAATCGGTCTCCAGCCCTGTGAAGACGGACGCTGATCGCTCGGATCCGAAGGATTCTCGATGAGCTCCAGCCACAGGAATGTTTTCAGAAATCGTTGTCGCGCCGATTTATTCTGCGGAACAATCCTTCGATCGATTGCTTTGGTAACTGCCATCGCTGGCTGTGGTGATTCAGGGCCACCAGAAAAGAGCACGATTGCTCCCTCGTCGACCTCGACAGCAGTGACTGAATCTCATCGATCTGCGATTCAGTTTCGCGAACATCTGCCCGACCCCGATCAACCGTTCGCCTATCGGAATGGCGAAGACGCGGAACGTTCGACAATTCTCGACGGTATGGGAGGAGGCGTCGCCGTCTTCGACTATGACCGCGACGGCCGCATGGATCTTCTCTTTCCCGGTGGAGGTCAATTCGGAGACAAGAGACTGATTCCACTTCGTCCGGAACTCTATCGCAATTACGGCAATTGGAAATTTGTCTCGGCGATCGAAAGCGCCGGGCTCAATCCACCAACCCACTACAGTCAGGGAGTTGCAGTATCTGACTACGACAACGACGGCTTCGAAGATGTTTTGATTACGGGATATGGAGGAGTCCAACTGCTGCGTAATCAGGGCGATGGAACTTTTCGTGATGAAACAAGAGATTCACGAATCGACGACGTTTTGTGGAGTACTAGCGCCGCATGGGGTGATTTCAATGGCGACGGCAATCTGGATCTTTATTTGACGCGCTACGTCGACTGGTCATTCGATAACGATCCTTATTGCCCCACATTTGACCACAAGCGCCGCGAACGCTGCCCTCCTCAAAGTTATGGGCCACTTCCTGACGCCATTTACATGTCGCAGGGAGACGGAAGCTTTAATGACGCATCCAGCAAATGCGGCTTGCGACGCGACGGCAAAGGGTTGGGAGTCGTGCTTGCCGATATCGATCAAGACGGTGACTTGGATATTTATGTCGCCAACGACACCGTCGCCAACTTTCTCTATCGAAACGACGGGCATGCACGTTTTGAAGAAATTGCAGTCGCCGCCGGATGCGCGTTCAATGACCTTGGCAGTCCCGACGGCAGCATGGGCGTTTCCGTTTCAGACTTCGACCTCGACGGACAACCCGACCTCTGGACCGTCAATTACGAACGAGAGACGATCGCGCTGTACAAGAATCTCGGCGATTGCAATTTCGAATATGTAAGCCAGCGAACTGGTGTTTCGGTCGTGGGGACGATGTTTGTCGGGTTTGGCACCGTCTTCCTGGATGCGGATCTCGATGGTGACGAAGATGTCTTCGTCGCGAATGGGCATGTGTTGCGTTTTCCGAATAACGCCCCCGTCAGGCAGAAGCCGTTGTTCTTTGAGAATCTGGCTGGCAAGCGATTCGTCAACGTGGCAGCCGAAACGAGCGAGTACGGTCGCGAGACTCATGTCGGACGGGGTGTCGCTCGCGGAGATCTCGATGCCGATGGCGACTTGGATCTGGCAATCTCAGACCTGCACGACCCAGTTCAGTTGTTAGAGAATGTCAGTCAGACCTCAGGCCAATGGTTGAAGGTTCGTTTAATTGGAGTCACTTCAAATCGCGATGCGATTGGAGCCCGTCTGACGCTGACGACCAGTCGCGGATCTCAAATCCGACAGATCTCCAGCGGAGATAGTTATCTTTCACACTCTGATCGAACCGTGAACTGGGGCATACCAGACGATGCCGAGAGCTTGCGTTTGCGCATCGACTGGCCGAATGGACAAATACAGATGATTGATCACCAAGCCCCGAATCGATCGCTCACAATTCATGAACCGACCGAGTGATCGAAACGAACGTGCGTTCATCTCAAATTCAGGTTGAAGTCGCGTATCGAGCACGTGCCCTTCTTGGAAGGCGGGATGCTCCTCGCATATACTCTGTTTGACAGAGCACTCGTCGATTCGCCAGCTTCAACAAAGTCGGAGCCTTCTAATGGCCGCCTATTCGTTCTGGGGACGATTCTTCGTCTGGAGTTTGTTGGCATGTTGCAGCAACACACTCTTGGCCACCGACTATTTTTTGACAATCGGCGGCGGATACAACCCGTCGGGCAACCAGGCGTCGTTGGAAGCCAATGTGGTCTTCTTTCAGCAAGTACTGAAGGAAAAGCATCACGGGGCGATGCATCACGATATCTTTTTCGCAGACGGCGACGATGATAAGGCCGACCTGCAAGTAATCGCCGAGAAGAGATCGAAGAAAGACCTGCCAGCTTCGGAAGTGCTCGCAGCTCTCCATCGCCGCCGCGGACCGCAACAACTGGAATATCGAAACCATCGCGTCCCGAACACCTCAGGCTTACTCGATCCGGCACTGATTCGGGGCAGTATCGAGTCGACTGGCAAGAACGCGCGGCCGGGTGATCGCTTGATTGTGTACGTCACCGCTCACGGCAGTCCGGGCCCGAAAGAGAAACCGTTCAACACGACCATCGACTGCTGGAACGAAAAGAAGATCAACGCTCGCGAGTTTACTCGTTGGCTGAACGAACTCCCCTCAACCATGCCAGTCATCATGGTGATGGCTCAATGTTACTGCGGTGGCTTCAGTCACACGATCTTTGCCGATCTGGACGAAGGCAAAGGATTGGCGATCCAGCCGCGGGTCGGCTTCTTCGCTCAACAATACAACTTGCCCGCGGCGGGTTGTCGGCCAGACATTGAAAACGATGAGGAATTCAGCAGCTATTTCTGGGGGGCCATCGCGGGACGAAGTCGCAATGGCGTTGCAGTGGAAGGAAGCGACATCGATAAAAATAGCGTCGTCTCTTTCGCAGAAGCATACGCCCACGCCGTCATCGCCGGCAACACGATCGACATTCCGCTAAGAACCTCTGACGTACTGCTAAAGACGTACAGTCGCCTGAAAATCGAAGAGACGCAGCCGGACTCGACCCTAGTGGCGGAAGAGCCCTCTCGCGACAGGGAAGGCGATGATCCAGCAGATGAGCCAAAACCTGCACCCAAGCC
>DASYEA010000351.1:0-4478 GCA_036499265.1 Schlesneria sp.
CTGAGATGTGTCACCCAGCAGTTCGTACTTGCCGTCAAATGCGTGCGCCACCAGCTCTTTGGTGTTGCGATCCTGGAACTCGATCCAGCCAAATGGTTTTTCGGTGACGTACTGCGTGAATCCCAGCCATTGCCGATCAGGAGCCATGCCGAAAAAGTTCGCTCGTTCTGGCTTGAAGCCTGCGAACTCGCGTGGCAGCGGAGCCGTATGCATCGCCGTCAGCAGGACGGCCATCGTCAGGTAGCCGGTCAGCGCGGCGAAGACCCAGCGACCGATCTGATCGGCCATGTTCGGTAACTGGATGAACACGGGCGACAAGTGCTCCGTCCCCAATCGCAGCGCGAAGATGAATGCTGCGAACAGCCCCACCAGCGCGATGATGTCCGAGTAATTTCGGAAGCCACCCAGCATCCGGTCTAGAAATCCGGCCACAGGCTCGAAGTAGTTCATCGCCAGCAGGCCCGACAGCAGCACGCACAGAAACGTGTGTGCGGATCCCCACAACCCTTCGCTGGCGACACACCAGATCACGACGCCGACGATGGCCAGGCACGCAATGTCGATCATTTAAAACTCAGCCTATTGGATGTTCGATAAGAACGAATGAACGGAAACGTGTCAGGCTACTTGACGACACGCAGCATTTCGTCGACCGAGGTAATCCCCTTGACGACCAGCCGCAGTCCTTCTTCTTTCATATACAGCATGCCGTTCTTACGAGCTTCTGCCTTAATCGCAGTCAAATTCGGATTGTCTCGAATCAGGTCTCGCAGCCGATCGGTGATGACCAGCAGTTCGTACACACCGATACGACCGACATAGCCCAGGTCGTTACAGGTCGGACACGTCGCTTCACGATTCGCTGGCGGGCGATAGAATTTATCGACCTTCTCGGCCGGCAGCCCAATCTTCTGAAGCATGTCGGCCGTGGGCCGATACGCTTCCTTGCACTCCGTACAAAGCTTGCGAACCAGACGCTGGCCCAGGATCGCCGAGATCGAACTCGACAGCAAGAACGGTTCCACTTCCAGATCGATCAGGCGGAACATCGCCGCGATCGTGTCGTTGGCGTGCAGCGTCGAGAACACCATGTGACCGGTATTCGCCGCCTGGCACGCGATCTTGGCCGTTTCGCCGTCGCGAATTTCACCGACCATCACGATGTCGGGATCCTGACGCAGCACGCTGCGTAGTGATCCCGCAAAGGTTTGACCGGCCTTACTATTGATCTCGATCTGCGTCACGTTCGCCATCTTGTATTCGACGGGATCTTCGATCGTGATGATATTGTTCTCGTAGGCGTCAATCTCTTGCAGGGCCGCGTACAGAGTGGTGGACTTACCAGCACCAGTCGGACCGCAAGTGATCAGCATGCCGTGTGGCTGGTGAATGACTTCCTGCAGTTGTTCGACCATCTGCTTTCGCATCCCCAGGTCCGCCAGCGTCTTCGCGCTGGAGCCCTTATCAAGGATACGAATCACCATCTTTTCGCCACCCTGCAGGCCCTGAGTCGCCACGCGGAAGTCGATCTGTCGCCCTTCCATTTCTGCACGGAAACTGCCGTCCTGCGGCTTGCGGCGTTCAGTGATGTCCATCGAGGACAACACTTTGAAGATGTTCACCAGCGAATCGCCGGTCGGACGATCGAAAGCTTCGGCTGGATACATCACGCCGTCGATACGCAGTCGGACCGATGTCTCCTCTTCTTTGGGCTCCATGTGGATGTCGGTCGTACGACGCAGGATGGCATCGTAGATCAACTCTTTCGCGGCCAGATACCCGCGGGAGCTTTCCACTTGTCGTGAGCGATCGACTTCGCCGGACTTGCCGCCGGACTTTCCAATCAACCGGATTGGTGGGCCCGCGACCGCTTCGCGAGTCTCACGCGATCCCATTTTCAGGCCCAACTTCGAGAGCGCTCGCAAGGTGACCGAACGAATGTGGCGCGGTGTCAGCACCTTGGCAGAATCAGGGACGCGCTTGTTACGTTCGGCGACGTACAGACCCATCGGCAAGGCATAGCCGGTCGTCATCGCGATGAATGCGAGTGCAAAGCTAGGAGCACATAGCGCTGCAAGGAAGCCGACCGTGCCTGCCAGTAGCACGATGGTGTTCCACATGTCGGGACGAACTTTTAGATTGCCCGCATCGTTATCAATCCACCCGGCGGTCCAAGTCCACAGGACGAACAGTGCCAGTAGATATAGGAACTTGCCCGTGTGCAGATAATATCCCGCCCACTCGCGCCGCGTTGGATAGCTGCCACGGTGGAACGCCGTCGGATAAGGAGGATACGCATTCGGATCGCGCACTGCGGAACCCGATGTGGCAGCAGAAGCCGTGGGTGAGGCCACAGGCGGTTGAGCGACGACATCTGATTGGCCAGATGCCAACCAGATCGCCAAGCCTGCCAACAGGCACGTGAACGAGAATCGATACGACACGGATGGGCCCTTGGCTCGAACGCGCGGCTTAAGCAATCGAAAGACACTGGGTGCGCTGCTAAAGACGCACGAGATACCCTTTTTTCTTCCGGATAAGTCTAACCTAAGACCGGAAGTCGCCACAAACGTTTAGTGCCTAGTAAATTGCTAGAATTCGATCTCGATCACCTGCTTCTCGCGAAGCAGTTTGGATTCGATCCGAATGATATCGCGCACCAGCCGGTCGGCACCGGGGACGCGAATTCGCACTTGGACGCTGCCATCATGAACGGGAAATGACTCCGTTCGACTGAATTTGATCACCTGTTTGTAACCATCTGTCCCGGTAACCATCCCCGTGAGGTCGCTACCGCGGTACGTATCCACTGTGCGGGGCAGCTTAAACTGGATCACGATCTGATACGAAATGCCCGGTTCGGGATCTTTGGGGTCGGTCCAGACTGAATAGCTTCCTTTGGTTACGGCATATTTGGGAATACCGATGGGACCCATGATCGTGCCATTGCCGTCACCATCGGCTCCGCCACCAGTTCCATTTCCTGTTCCGCCAGAAACTCCACGCACTGTGGAGTTTGGATCAAATTCCGCAGCCGGCATCGCGGCCAGGAGCGACGACGCATCCGAAAAATCAACAGCCGTTCCCTCTGGTGGAGGTTCACCGAACGGCAAGGTCGTATCGATATCGAGCCCCGGTGCAGATTCTCCGGCCTCACCGATCTCGCCGAACACGTCCAAGTTGGGCCGCATTACGGCGCCGCCAATAACCAGCATCCCCAACACGACGAGTGCCACCGAATGCACGGTGATCGAGACCAGAATCCCCTTCATCAAAGCGCTGTAGTAAAAACGCAACCACATACCACGAATAGAATTATCTTCTTTCGTGGTGTCGTTGGCACCGAGTGCCTTCACGATGGGAACTGGCTTGGGCTTTTGTGCCTTCTTTTTGACGGTCGTCGTGACCGGGGCGAAAGCAGGCAGGCCGATTTCGGTATCGGTGGCGATGAAGGATTCCGGTTCAAGGACCGAACTCTCTGAGTCAGGGACCGCCTCAAACTCAACGTCAGGTTCGGGTTCCGTTGATTCGATTCCGCCCGTGGCGATTCGCGAGCGGCGAGCGGCCATCCACGTGGGCACAGCTTCCACCCATCCGGTGTCGCGGTCGACATGGCTTTCCGAAGAACGACTTGTTCCGCGCGGCACCTCTGCCATGTTCGTTGCCTGTTGGCGACCCTCAAAGTCGAAAGGAGGCTGGCCCGCCTTACCTGACCCGTAATCTCAGCCACGCGTGCAGTTCGCTACCTATTATACGTCGACCGCACTCGGCTCCCTACGAGAGAATTTGCGAAAAACATGCCCGTTGGAAGAGATCTCAAAATCGACACCTTCTCAAACACCGGCCGAAAGGGTTCGGACCGATGCTGCGGAGGCTTTATTCACTCATCAAAATCGGCATTGGCGAGGGATTCGTCTTCAAATCCCATGTCATCAGTAAACTCCTCGGGATTCTGTCCCTCTTCAACAGCCTTCGCCTTTGCTTCTTCACGCTCAGCCTTGTCCGGATCCATATCCTTGGATCGGAAGTACAACTTGATCGGAACTTCCTTGAAGGGGAGTTGCTCGCGCAGCACACCGAGCAGATACCGCTTGTAGTCCTCGTCGAACAACTCGGCAACGTTACACTTGATCACGATCGTCGGTGGTTCAGTCGCAACTTGCGTGGCGAACAGAATTCGCGGCGTGCGGTTCATTCGAGACGGGGGCGGCCAGTTCTTGATTGCCGCCCGGACGACGCGATTCAACTCACCGGTCGGAACACGAGTTCTCGCTTGCTTGTAGATCGATTGAGCCAGGTTGATCAGTTTCTTCACATTGCGGCCGGTCTTGGCCGTGATGACCGCGATCGGCACGTGCCGCATGTGAGCAAAGCTTTTGAAGAGGTAGTTAGCCCACTTCTCGATCTCAGCATCACCTGCCAAATCCCATTTATTCACGACAAAAATGCACGGTTTGCATTCTTCGTGAATCTCGCCG
>DASYEA010000352.1:0-2454 GCA_036499265.1 Schlesneria sp.
TATTCTTCGAAGTTGCGGTGATCCACGATCCAGCATCGCACAATCGGTATCTTTTCGCAGTCTTCCCCAGCATATCACGCAAGTGAGCATTCTAGCCGACACACTTTCGCGCGTCGGCAAACTCACCACAGCTTGTGATGTCGATGAACTGCCTCCCCGCCAGCGGCTTTGCGGCGTGGCACCGATTGATTCACGGCGGCAGATTTCGCCGGACGAAACTACCTGTGGCACACATCTCTCTGTGCTACGCCTTACGAGCGTTTCTCTGCCCGACAAGATGTTGGATCGAGACTTCTTATGCTATCGACGCCTCTCCTGGATGATATTTCTATTGAACAAACCTCTACGCCCGCTGCCCAGTTTACGCTGGAGCTTGATGAAGGATCGATGGTCGTTGACCGCGATCAAATTCGTATCGGATCCAGCCCCGTCTGCGAGATTCACCTGCTGGATGGGCCGCTGCTCCATAGCGTGATCCGCACAGATGCAGGAGCAGTCTGGATCGAAGTCGCCGATGAGGCGGCCGAACTGAATGTCAACTGGCGCGCCTGTCGCCGTATGGCCCTTCGCGATGGCGATGTCATTTCGGTGTGTGGAATGGATATGACAGTTCGCGACGTTGCAAGTTACTCCGCTCATACCGGCGCCATTGAACTGGTCGAGAACATCACACAACTGACCGCGGACGAAATCTGCGATCGCATTCTTTCAGAACAGGCGAGTGTCGATCAATTCGAAGCTGGCCGACTGCAGGGGATGCAAAAACTGATGGAAGCCATGAAGGCCGTGATCACTGCCGAACCTTCAACGGCTGCGGTCCTCACGAACACGCCCGTGGTTGAATTCTCTGACGAATGCCAGCGATTGCTCGATCAGATTCATGAGATGTCCGAGATGATGAACGGACGGACTCGAGAATTGGACCTCTGTGAAACGGAGTTAGTGGCGGCGACCGAACTGCTGGAAGAAACCCAGGAACGCGTCTCGCGTCAGATTGAGACGTTGCTCGATCAGATCGATGAAGCATCGGTTCAGTCAGGGTTACGAGCCAGTGCCTGATTTCGCCCGCCAGGTAGGCTAATCCACGATGAGATTAGCCTGCCCGTCGCTCTTCACGCGTCACGCGTCACGAAACAGCAGCGGCATCAATTCACACCCGCGATCCAACCGAAGCGACGACGACGACGCCGCGACTTCGTCATACGTCGTCGCAGCATCGGTTGTGATGCCCGTTCCGCAAACTGCAAATGGCACGAATCCGTGACTGTGCGTCTTGGTCCGCAAGAACGTCGGATGATCAGGGCAGACTAGCAAGCGATACTCACCCTGTGATTTCAGGTATTCATGCAACGGACCGACGATGTGCCGATCGATCTCTTCCAAAGCCTGAACTTTGGCAGCAGCGTTTCCCTCATGTGACGCTTCGTCGGTTGCTTCGACGTGCACGACGATGAAATCTGTGACATCATTGCGAAGCGCCTCGATCGCCGCCCTTCCCTTAGCCGCGTAGTCCGTATCGAGATAACCTGTCGCGCCCGGGACTTCGATCACCTGCCAGCCCAGCAATTTTCCCAAGCCACGCAGCAGATCGACAGCAGTAATCACAGCACCTCGTTTGCCAAATCGCTCCAGGAACGACTTGAACGCCGGACGCCGTCCTTGTCCCCACAACCAGCACTGAGTCGCTGTGTGGGTCCCGGTCGCTGCTCGTTCCTGATTAGGAGCGCAAGTCGCAAACAGTGGCTTACTTCGCTCCATCAGTTCCCGCAGTAGTTCGCCGCCGGGCCCCTCAGGCAAATGAGGCTCGATCAACTGATCGGTGATATCGTGCGGTGGTGTCGTTTGCGTCTCGGGGCCAAAGGGAGCGGGCGTGTTCCTGGCTCGGTAGACCAGCAGATTTCGGTAGCTCACCCCTGTATAAAACTTCCAATGCTCACTGCCGCATTGATCTCGCTGGAGAAGCTCGACCAGTGTCTTTGCGAGGTCGTTGGGGATCTGCTCGGCGGTGAAGCTGGCCATGCGGCCGTCTTCCACCGTGACTAGGTTACAACGAATGGCCCAATCGAGCTCACCGAGTTCAATGCCCTGCGCGGCAGCTTCAATCGGAGCACGGCCGGTGTGGTATTCGAGCGGATCGTAACCAAACAAGCTCATTGTTCCGACATCGCTGCCAGAAGGGAGCGAAATGGGAACGTGATTGGCCTCGCCGACAAATCCCGCTCGCGCGATCTCGTCCATAAAGGGAATGTCCGCAGCCTGCAGCGGCGTCTTTCCGCCCAACGAAGGTTGCGGTTCGTCGGCCACGCCATCGGGAATAACTAGAGCGTATTTCATGAGTGATTCGGTTCTTAAGTCGGCAAAGATGTCCTTCGAGACTCGTTTTAACTGCTCCGAGAACTGATGTCGACTCAAGATGTCATCGAGACAAACTTTGCCTTGCCTCTCGCGAGCTCA
>DASYEA010000353.1:0-2711 GCA_036499265.1 Schlesneria sp.
ACGGGCAGCAACTCGACGGCCGTCACCCCCAGATTCTTGAGATGATCGAGGGCTGCCGGAGATGTCAGGCCAGCGTAGGTGCCGCGCTGATCTTCGGGAACTCCGGGATGCAGTTTAGTGAATCCTTTGACATGCATTTCATAAATGATTGTTTCATGCCAGGGATGATTTGGTGGTCGATCATCGCCCCAGGTGAACGCCGGATCGATCACCACTCCCAAGGGAGCCGCGTGCGCGTTATCGCGATCGTCGAACGACAGGTCCGTCTCTGGATCGCCAATCTTGTAGCCCCACATCTCGTCACACCATTTGGTGTCGCGGCCAATCCCCATCGCGTACGGATCGAGCAGAACTTTATTGGCATTGAAACGATGTCCGTTGGCGGGTTCGTAGGGCCCTGCCACGCGATAGCCATACAATTGACCCGGTCGCGCATCGGGCAAATAGCAGTGCCACACGAGGTCACGGCGCTCGACGACGGGAATCTTTTCTGTTTCTTTCTCATCGTCTGGTGAATCGAACAGGCAGAGTTCCACGCTGTGTGCGTTTTCCGAGAAGAGCGCGAAATTGACGCCATTTCCGTCCCACGTCGCCCCCAACGGATAAGGTCGCCCTGGCCAGACTCGCATAGTTCTTCTCGCTGAATAGATGGTTGAATCGGTTTCGCGCAAGGTGCGCTCGGATCACTCAACTGGTAAACATTGTACCGGCTACTAAGCGGTCAGAAGCAAACTGCGCGCCACCTACCCCATCGAAAACAGTGGAAAAGTCATCCCTCAAGTGAGCGAGGTGATCGATCGATCAAGATGAACGTAACCCCCATCGACGTGAATTAGTTGGGCCGTTGTATGGCTGGACCGAGGCGACAGCAGAAAGGCGATTGTGTTGGCGATTTCTTCGCAGGTCGTCATCCGGTGTTCGAAAGGAATCCGCGCTTCAATCTGTCGGCGTGTTTCCTCGGGATTGGGAACGGTCGCCAACCAGGTCGCGTACATGGGTGTCCAGCATTCAGCCACGATGACTGCATTTACTCGAATGCTGTACTTGGCGAGTTCCACGGCCCATTCGCGAGTCAACGCATTGCGACCGCCGTTCGCTGCGGCATACGCCGATGTTCCCCCCTGCCCTGTCTCAGCCACTTTGGATCCGACATTCACGATCGCCCCACGCGATTTCTTCAGTTCGGGCAGAGCGAAATGGGCCATCTCATAGTAGTGCAGCAGATTCTTCCGCAATGATGCGACGAAGCGCTCTGTATCTCCATCTTCAAGATTCACGCCATCATTCATCCCGGCGTTGTTCACCAGCCCTTCGATGCGGCCGAACTTCGTCACAGTGGCTTCCACCGCGCGCCGACAATCCTCGGTCTGATTCAGCTCCGTGGCCACCGCCCAAGCCTGACCGCCGCCCGCTTCAATCAATTTCACCGCAGCAGCGTTGTCGGCCTCATTGCGACCCACGATGACCGGAATCGCACCTTCCGCCGCCAGCACTTGGCAAACGCCCAGCCCAATCCCCTTGGCCCCGCCGGTCACGAGAATCACTTTGTTCTGAAGTCCGAGGTCCATGCGAGAGCTTTCTAAGGCGAAATCGAATTGCGCGAATGAAATGGAGTTTGAAGCCAGCACTTTAGTGCAGACGACAATGCCCCTCAACCAAGCCGACCGATCTGAGGCAAGCCACGATGCGCCGTACGCGGATCGCGTCGACGAGCGCAACACTCGTCACTTTTTACTTTTCATGTTCTGAATCGCGCAGACGCGCCGATGATAAGCAAAGTCCGGCGACAGATGATTCAGTGGCACGTGCTCCCAGGCCCACTCCTCTGTTGTCTCCGGCAACGACGCCCCGTAGAGGATGTCGAACCGCTCCACGACTTCGCCGGCACGATTGACCTTCAGCTTCTCGACATCAGTAATCAACGTGACGACGCCCGGTAGCCGTCGCAGGTAGTCGAGGTGACTTTCAATCAGGTCACGCGCGTACGCATCGACTTCCGATTCAGGTCGAGACTTCTTCTCCAGGTAATACGCCGGGACATACGGAAGCTGGGACAGCAGATTCACTGAGACGACGTAGTCGACCAGGGGATCGTTACAGAACATTTGGGGCTCTGCATGCGGCAGCGGTTTACGCGGATCCTTCGCGGCTTCGGCTAATTCAACGGCGGTCGCAGTCACGTCGGCTCGAACCAGTTTCACGTTGCGATATTTGAGGGTCGTGAGATAGACGCTCAGCGGATGAACCACATCGACGAGGATCACCTGATCGAAGCTGGCCGCCAGATCAGCCAAGGGAACGTCTAACAGCAACCCCGACCCCAGCACTACCGCTTTACGACGTTGGTGGCAGTCCAACACCGCCTCGCGGATCACGTACTTCGTCCGTTCCAGATGATCTTTCCAAGCCCGCCGACACTGCCGATGCCGGACCTTGATTCCCAGTTGCCCATTCAAATACCCCAACTTCCTGGCTGTCCAGGAACAGGGAGTGGTCAGGTACTCGAAGAGTTCCAGAATCACGTCAGGCCCTTGAGTCTTTTCACAGCGACTTCGTTCGAAGTTGCGGATGTTACCCCCGGTTGGCATCGATCAAAACCGAGTTGCCCACAAATCGGACGAATCTCCACGAATGAAAACCCAGCCAAATTCGTGTCAATTCGCGAGATTCGTGGTCGACTGTTCGCCTTCTCGATCATTTTACCAATTGCA
>DASYEA010000354.1:0-2920 GCA_036499265.1 Schlesneria sp.
TTCCCTCAGCCGCGAGCCGATCCAGGTTCGGCGTCTGCGCGACCGAGTCACCGTAGCAACCCAGTTGAAAGCCCAGATCGTCGGCAACGATCAGGACCACATTTCGCTGGGCCGCTGCTGCTATCAGCGACAAGCTCATCAGCGCCCAGGCAAACAAACCGACGGACCGCCACGATCGCATGAATGTCTTTTCCTCATCGAAGGGATCGTCCGCGTTGCATGGCACCCTGCCCTCCTCCCGTAGGTCGGGTTTCCAACCCGACATGCATCGAAGCCGACGACGAGCCATGCAGGCAAAGCCCAATGCAAAGGCGACGGGCTGGAAGCCCATCCCACGAAAAGATGCAGCCGTGCCGAGGTTCGAATGGGGCCATTAACGTGGTGGAGGTGGTGGCGGCAGTGGAACGCCGCGACGTTCGAGTCGCTGGCGTCGCTTCTCTTCGTTCAATTTCCGCCGTTCCTCTCGCATTTGCAGGACCTCGGGCGACGGTGGCTGAAAAGCTTCATTCGGGATCATCACTTGCACCCCGTCGGGAACCAGGGCCCTCAGTAGCAGCGGCGTGACGCGTCGCGCGACGGCTCCCGCTACTGGTTCTTTCGGTGCCTCTGGCTTCACGGCCGCGGCGGGGACTACCCGGCCATCGGGATTGCCGAGACCCGCGTGTTCCACCGAGTGGGCTCGTTGCCGCTTGGCTTCCAGCAGCATTTCATACTCACCTCGAAACAGCGATTTGACCGATCCGAACGCCATCACCAACGCAATCGCGAGTTGTGGATTCTTCGACTCCACGAACAATCCATCCTTTTGGCGAGCGATCGATGTCGTGACATCACCCGCATAAGGAGCCAGTGCCGCTGTGGATGGAATCACAAAGGGGTCAAATTCCACTCCGTGGCTTTGGGCCATGTCGGTGAGGGTTTGCGCCAAAAAAGGAGCCAAACCGCTGAGGTTTCTTGTGGATCGTGCTCCATCCAGATATCCCGCAAACAACAACTCCTGATCAGACAGAGACAGCTTGGTGCGAGCGACCGTTTCAAAGCCGGGACGTGGCTGGCTGAGATATCGCAGATGCGATTTGATCGCTTGCGGATGCAGTGCAAACAAGATGTGGCCTCGTGTCAGACAGAACGACGGCGAAGTCGAAACCGTGGGACCAAACGTCCCTCCCGCACGGCGAATGTAGCTGATGCCGTGTCCCATGAACTCGTGATGCTTCAACTCGGCCGTCGAACCGTAGTCGGTGTCGTTTTCTGACGACAGCGATTGCTCGAGCAGTTGCATCAGTCGATCGAGAACGATCTGGGCTTTGACGGGGTCTCGCACCTCTAGAGCGACAATGGTATTGCTGCCGAACATCCCACCTTCCAGCGGCGAGTTGAAGACGGTCCACGCGTTTCCGAACGCGGGATACAAGTCGGCCGCCAGGCTCAATCCGAGTTCCGCTTCAAATTCGCGAGTCGCTTGATCGAAGACCTTCAGCGACAGAGGATTCGTCTTGGCGACCAGTTCGCGGACTCCGTTCACTAACTGCCCCAGATCCAAGCTGGTGGCCAGCACCATGTCGCTGTCCGCTGGAATATGAGCAAACTGCTCGGGCTTGAGGGCCAGATTCTTGGCGAGCATCAGCACACCATCAGACCGCCCGCCCGTGGAAATGAATGTCCGCTGAATCACGTTTCCATTCATGACGCCCGAGCCGGCGACGACACTGTCGATCGCATCGATTCCAGCTCCGCGCAGGATAGTTTGGGCGATCAGTCCGGCAGGACCAAGCGATTGAATTGCTGCGTCCGTTGCTCCCTTAGTGTCGATCCAGGCCAGAGACCCGACGCGTTCTGTCGCAACGCGTTTCCAACCCGCGGCAAACCGAGGATTGCTGTCCAAGCCGGGACCGGTGCCCGACAGGCCAACCAAGGCGCGTTCGATCGTCCCTTGGCCAAATCCGACCAACAATCGGTCACCTTGCTGATGGACAGTCAGTTTCACTCCGTTGGGGCCAAGTACCGGAACCATCTGCGGCTGCGTGGGAACTTGGTTCCGCGTGGCTCGATTGAACGCGTAGACGATGCCGGCCGCATCGGCTCCGGTGTTCACTACCAGGCACGCATGAAACTGAGACAACGCGTCCCCAGGCTTCAAGACATCCAGCAACCCCTTCGGAGCTCGTGGCGGATCGGCGAACACAAACAGACAACCCGAGTGAGCTGTCACCAGTTTTGCCAATCGCAACGCGTCTCGATTGAGAGGTTGCTGATCAACTTCGATCTCCACACTGGGCGGAGAGCTTGCTTCGGTCGGAGTCAGTACCTGATCAATGGCTTGGAGCAGAGCGACGATCTCGGGATCGGCCACGAAGCCATCGACGCCTGAGGCTCCCGGTTTCCCTGGTCCCCGCGCCGCCCATTCCACATAGGCCAGGCTATTCTGAGGCGCTGCCTTCAGAAAGGCGGGGTCGCGATCTGCGGGAGGTGTCCCCAACAGGCCGCCGCCCCCCAGCACCAGCAGCAAAATCTCGATCCATCCCATGCCAACGCTCGTTGCCGTCATCATCGCTCCTTCTGGCTCTGCCTAGTCGGGCAGTCCTTAATTCTGTCATGCCTGCGACCTCTTGACCCCCAGTCAAGCGCGCTAACCAAGCTGCGCCAGTCACCGACGGCCCAATCGTACCGTGTCAGACAAGGTCTCTCCAGCAACGTACCGGCTTGGGCATCCGTTACGCGTTGCCCAATGTCATTGATTTTTTGAATCCTGGGTCGACTTGTTTTGACTAAAAGATTGCCAGAGGCCTATAATCGCGAACATTACAGAATAGTCATTTCAATTCCGCTCTTTTCCCCTTTGAGCGGAAGCCGGTTCCGGCACTTTCACGAGGAATTCGCCATGAGCGGATCAGACGTCGTCCAACTGTGCGACCGCGCG
>DASYEA010000355.1:0-5014 GCA_036499265.1 Schlesneria sp.
GCTAGGCCCGCGAACCGGCTGATCGGCTGCAAACATCAACGGATTTGACTACGATCATCTGCAGCGCACAACAGAAAGGGCTCTCATCATGACTATTGCATCCAATCCACCCGCCGAATCCAGTCGCCGAACGTTTTTGCAGTCCGTCGCCGCTGGTGCCACCGCACTCCAATTGAGCTCCAGCATCTTCGCCGAGGATAAGTCTGTGACCGATCAACTGCCGATCATCGATACTCATCAGCACCTGTGGGACCTCTCGAAGTTCACGCTCCCTTGGCACGCGACGGAAGACGTGCCGTCACTGAAACGCAGTTTTGTGATGTCGGATTATCTGGAAGCCACGAAGGGGCTGAACGTCGTCAAGACGGTGTACATGGAAGTCGACGTTTCACCCGAGCAGCAGGTCGCCGAGGCAGACTACGTTACGGATCTGTGTCAACGAGATGACAATCCGATGAAGGCCGCCGTGGTTTCCGGCCGACCCGGAACACCTGAATTTGAACCTTACGTTCGCAAGCTCGCCAAGAACAAGTACATCAAGGGAATTCGACAGGTCTTGCACGGCGGTTCGACGCCCGCGGGTTACTGCTTGCAACCTGCTTTCGTGGAAAGCATGCAACTGCTGGGCGAACTGGGACTCAGCTTCGACCTTTGCCTGCGATCGGGCGAAGTGATTGACGCCGTGAAACTGGTGGATCAGTGCCCCAAGACGCGATTCATCATCGATCATTGCGGCAACATGAGCGTCACGTCGACGGACAAAGATGCGCGGGCCAAGTGGCTCGACGGGATGCAACAGATGGCGGCTCGAAAGAATACCGTCTGCAAGATCTCCGGCATCATTGTCACCGCGAATAAAGACTGGAAGCCGGACGACCTGGCTCCGAATATCAACGACACGATGGACACCTTCGGTGAAGATCGAATCATGTTCGCGGGGGACTGGCCGGTTTGTACGTTGAAGGCGTCGTTCGCACAGTGGGTTGGAGCTTTGAAGACGATCGTGAAAGATCGGCCGGTTGCCTTCCAGCGGAAATTGTTCCACGACAACGCGGCTAAGTTCTATGGAATCTAAGCCACGTGACCTTAGGCCGCGCGAAGACGGATCGTTGGCAGCGGAGGTTTGATAATCAACTTGGTCTTGGCACTGTGGGGATCAACCTCCAGCTTGCTGACACCGACGACTTCGAATCGAACGTGGTGATCCATTCGTTTTCGTTTCAACCAGTCTTGAATGCCAAGCTTCGTATCTCGCAGTATTCTCGCTCGATCAAAGGCAGGTGTCTCCGGCGGAATCAAGATGCGAAACACGAGGTCGGTGGAACTGGTGACGACAAGTTGCAGCCCTGGGACGTCTGGAATGGGGAGATAGAGAATTGCAAGGGGCCCAATGGGTTCCAGATCGCCATTGTTGTTGGTCAAATCAAACGATTCCTCCCTCCGTCCGGCGACCCCTTTGATCCAACGAAACGGAGCATCCTGCTGCTGCGACTCGCAAGTTTGTAGCAGATCATTCATGCGATATCGAATGAGCGGAATCGTTCGATTGAACAGGTTCGTCACCAGGCAATGATCCGCTGACGGTTCCAGCAGATTATCTTCTTCGTACAGCATCAGCCCGTCCGCAGAAGATCCACCCGCGACTAAAAGCGTCTCGCTGGAACAGTAGAGGTCGACGACCTTGGCACGATACGTCTCCTCCAGCATCTGCCTGAGTGATGGTCGCAACGGTTCGCCCGAACTGACGATGTACTGAGGGCGAATTGCGAGTCGTCCCAGCATCGCCTGCTGTGCCAGAGCGGTGTGCAGATTCGCGTAGGCCGACAATATTTGCGGCTGAAACTCGTTCAGGCTCTCCACCAGCGCTTCGACAGGAAGATTGTGGTCGAGAACGCGGCAATTCATGAACAGACGGTTTAGGCCGCGTCGTCCAGTCAGCGCCAGACTGACACCGGCGAAGTGTCCCGCAGTGGCCCCAACAAAGGCGAGGCGCCGCCGCCACTGCAATCCTGGCGTCTGACTCATCTGCAGACTGCATCCACGAATCCATTCGCGAACAGAGAAGGCCATATGAGAGGGCGGCCCGGATGTCCCCGATGACCGAATCACATAGAACTTGCCATCCAGCAATTGAGTCGGATCAGGATTCGCGGCAATGAACTGGGCAATGCGATTAGCCTTGACGGTCGGAACGGTGCAAATCCGGTCGAAGTTCTCGGTCAAATCCTGCTTTGTCAGAGGGGGAATCTCCGCCAGCTGAACTGTCTTCGGGTCCAGCCTGTGTTTGGCGAAGAGAGCTCGATAATAGGGGGATCGCTGCGCCGCAAACGTGACGAGTTGACGAAAACGTCGAGACTGCTGCTGCTCAAGCATGTCTCGCGTCCAGTTCATGGACCGTCGTCGAAAACGGAAGTCGCTTAACCATGCGACCGCTTCGGTTATGGCTTCCAGCAAAGCTCCCCCTCCCTGGTGGATCTGCAACACGGTCGAACGATCGCGAATCCGTGGCACGTTTGTCTGACTTGATCGGCGCGAGAGTGGCCAGAGGTGCGAAGATTCCGTGAGTCCACTTTATTCGTCACGGTTTGACAGCAGATCTTCAGACTTGAGCCGGAATTTTTGATTGACCGTCATCTTTTCGGATCTCTCGTTAAGAGAAGTCAAAAGTGTCCTGCGATATTGCATCGCGTGCCCGAGTCGGCCTGTCCCGAAGTGACTATACGTTCATCAGGCCGTTAGAATTGATGGCGGGTATGAACCTGTTATGATCTCTAACGTGAAGATAAACCTATGCGTTCGCTCTGCACGCCTCTGCTGATTGGTTTTCTGCTTGTCTGTGCGATCTGCCACGCGGCCGACGAACGGCAACCGGCTACGTCACCCTTGGTTACAAAGGATCGCGTGCAGTTGAATCTGGCTGGTGCGGAATTGGTGCTGTCGGCCGCGAAACAGAAGGCCGCGACGATGGGTTGGAAGATGAATCTGGCCGTGGTTGACGACGGAGGCCATTTGCTGGCGTTTGCCCGCATGGACGGAGCCCGCCCTGCGAGTGCCACGACCGCAATGACGAAGGCCATCTCCGCCGCGACCTTCCGACAAGAGACCGGCCCTTTGCCACCGAACGGTGAACCGGACCTGCTCCTGAATCTCAGCTTGCAGCATGCTTCAGCGACCAGCGGCGGCAAGATCACCAGCCTGAAGGGTGGAGTCCCGATTGTGATCGATGGCCAAATTGTCGGCGCAATTGGCATCGGTGGGGGAAGCGGTGAACAAGATGCTGAAGCCGCTAAAGCGGGCATTCAGGCGTTGATGGCGGAACTCGCCAATGCAAAGTGACGAATTCGCTCGCCGTCAGTTGATTCGGCGAGCGAATTCGTCAAAGAACTGCAACTCTGGATGCGAAGGCTCGGTTGAAGTTAACCCTTCAGTTGGATGACAAATTCATTCTTGCCAGCAGAGCGAATCTCCTCAGCCAGTTGCGAAGTTGCGGGATCGCCATATCGAGCAGGAACCCCCAACTTCGGCGCTGGCAGTGTTGGTGGAGGACCACCTGCTCGAATTTGCGCTTCCATTTCTGCGAACGTCGTCGGTTCCTTCACGGTCGATGCCACCGTCGATTTGCGGATCGTAACACGATATTTGCCCGCAGGAACGCCTCGTTTGCCGGGGGGAACATTCAACTGAAATTCTCCCATGTCGTCAGTCATCGCGACAGCGGTTGCCTGACCATCTTCGCGGCTGAAAGCGACCACCGCGCCGTCAACGGGGGCTCCCTCCAGCAGAACCTTGCCGTTAGCTTGGTAACGTGGCGTCTTGTCAGCACCGCCGCCGCAACCGACTGCCAACAGAAGTCCCAATATCGAAGCAACACAAAATCTAAGGCGATTGAATGTGAGTGAAGCTTTCTTCATGAAAACATCTCCCTTAAAACTCACCAACGGTTTCAGTTCCGGACTTGGTCCCCAACGCTCCCCAAACACCGTAGGGACTGGCACCAGTCGATACTGCGACCGCCAGATTTCCCGTGCTGATATTGCTCGAAATGAATCGCACCGCTCCATCGGCCATCAGGGCGTGAACGCCGCCCGTATGATGGCTGGTGGCGCTGATAAACGAATCGGCGACATAATTGGAACTGTTGGTACAGGAAGCCGAATTCGGTCCCAATGTTGTCGTGAACCCCGCGCAGTGGGGTGATCCATCAGACCACATGGACGGCACGTCTGCCCCGCGAACCATACTAGTGCCCGAGGGATAGTTGATTCCAGAGTTGAGGGCTAAGCATGCTGCTGGCGTACTGACATCGACCGATCCGGCTACGCCCCAGAGAATGCGAGTCTGATCGCCGAAACTCTTGTTGGCCCGCTCGCTCATCGCAATCGTGTTGCTGGTTCCATCTGTCACGTCACGAATTTGAGTTCGAGACCCTGGTCCAAAGAGTCCACGCGTGGTTGTGCCATCCCAGGTTCCTGTCGCGGTGTCACCAAGACATAAGCGATAGGACTGCGTTCCGATGTTCGTGTATTTTACGTTGGAATTGGGATCAGAAGGGCAAAGGTATCCTGCGACTTGGACTTTCCATGGTGGGTAGACCGTATCCCACGAGAACGGAGCATCCATATAACCCATTGGCGAGAAAGTCGTTGATCCAGAGACGAGCGGCTGCGAGAGTTGCTGAAACAGAGGTGCCTGGTCGACGTAAGGCAGCATCGCCAAGTTGGCGTGGTTGTTGTAAATCACATTGCCCCCGGAATTCCATTTCATAAAGGGAAATGCGGTGTATGTGTCGTGATAGTTATGCAACGCCAGCCCCAACTGCTTCAAATTGTTTTTGCATTGGGTGCGACGAGCTGCTTCACGTGCCTGCTGCACGGCGGGAAGCAGTAACGCGATCAATACTGCGATGATCGCAATCACCACTAGCAGTTCGATCAAGGTAAAGCCCGTTCTTAATCGTTTCGGGGGAGACTTGCTTGCCATAGGGTCACCTGTTTCAAAAAGAAGGAAGGTATGA
>DASYEA010000356.1:0-6775 GCA_036499265.1 Schlesneria sp.
AACCACGTTGAGGTCTCCTTTTGACTAATGGATATAAAGCGATTCCAAATGTCGCAGGAGACCTCAACTTCTCCTATACCAATCTCTTCCGGTGAAAATTCCACTCCGAACGTCGATGGCGTTGAGTGGCACCCGAAATGACGTTTCTCGCAAGGAGAATAGCCCTCGCTCGTTCAGTCGGTCCAAGACTTTGAACGTTCGGCGGCTTGTTGCCACTTGGCGTACATCTGTTCTCGCTTTGTTGATTCCAGTTGTGGGACGAACTCGCGATCAAGCACCCAGTTTTGGCGCAGGTCATTGAGATCCGTCCAATAGCCGACTGCCAGACCAGCTAGATAGGCTGCGCCCAAGGCTGTCGTTTCTTGGACGACTGGCCGATGCACTCGGGTGGGCAGGATATCCGCTTGAAATTGTAAGAGCAGGTTATTGGCCGCCGCGCCGCCGTCGACTTTCAACTCGGCCAAGGGGACTTCGGCGTCCTGCTGCATCGCATCGAGGACATCTCGAGTTTGATACGCCATCGCTTCGAGAGTGGCTCGGGCGAGGTGGGCACTGCTGGAACCTCGCGTCAGTCCGACAATCGTTCCCCTCGCATGGGGGTCCCAGTAAGGGGCACCCAGGCCAGCCAGTGCCGGAACAAAATAGACACCACCATTGTCGGGCACCGATGCGGCCATCGCTTCGATGTCACTGGCCTGGCGAATTAGTCCAAGCCCATCGCGCAGCCACTGTACTGCCGCCCCGGCGATGAAGATGGAGCCTTCTAAGGCGTAGACAGTCTCGTCGCCGATTCGCCAAGCGACGGTTGTCAGCAACCCTGCCGTTGACGCGACCGGTTTGGTTCCGGTGTTCATCAGTAGGAAACAGCCTGTGCCATAGGTGTTCTTGGCAGCACCGGGGTCAAAACAACACTGTCCAAACGTGGCCGCCTGTTGGTCGCCAGCGATACCAGCCAAGGGAATCGTCTCTCCAAAGATTGAGGCGTCGACATCGCCGTACACTTCGCTGGAGGCTTTGACCTCCGGAAGCATTGCGCGAGGGACATCGAATAGCTTGAGCAGTTCATCATCCCACCGGCCAGTGTGGATGTTGAACAGCAGCGTGCGGCTGGCGTTGCTTGGGTCGGTGATGTGCAGCTTTCCTGCGGACAATCTCCAGACGAGGAACGAATCGATCGTCCCGAACAAGATGTCGCCCCGATTCGCGCGCTCGCGAAGTCCTGGCGTGCGATCGAGCAGGTACTTGATCTTGGTTCCGGAGAAATAAGGGTCGATAACCAATCCAGTCTTGGATCGGACGAACTCTTCGGCTCCGTCCGACTTCAGTTGTTGGCAGATGTCGGCGGTGATTCGGCTTTGCCAGACGATCGCGTTGGCGACCGGTTTTCCAGTATGTCGATCCCACAGCACGGTCGTTTCGCGTTGGTTGGTAACTCCGACGGCGGCGATGTCGGCCGCGGTGAGGCCGGCGTGCATGACCGCGTTCTTCGCAGTTTGCAATTGCGAGTTCCAGATATCTTCTGGATCGTGTTCCACATGCCCCGGTTGTGGATAATGCTGAGGAAATTCCTGCTGAGCGGAGGCGACGACGCGCCCGTCGCGACCGAACACGATCGCTCGACTGGAGGTGGTTCCTTGATCCAGGGCCAAGACATAACGAGACATCGATGCACTTTCATCAGTGTGGCGGGGAGTCAATCCGCAGGATTTGTGCGGGTTTGGGATTTTCTCCAACGAGGTGTCCCACGATACTACCTCGAATGATTCACAGTCAGTAGCCAAAGCTAACGTCGGCATTGAGGAAACGAGGCACTGCATGGCCATGTGGTGCCGGGACAGCGAATAGGACCAACGAGAGATGCTTTTCAATTGGCTGAAAGATCGGCGGCGAAGCAAGCTGGCGGCGGAGACCTTTCCTGCTGCGTGGTTGCAGATTGTGCATCACAATTGCCGCCACTTTGCGACGCTGGACTCCGCAGAGCAATCGCGATTGCTGCGCGACATTCGCTGGTTTCTCGACGAAAAGTCGATTGAAACGGCGATCGGATTGAAGCTGACTGACGAGATGCGAGTGACAGTGGCGGCGCATGCGTCATTGCTGGGCCTGGGGTTTGAAGGGCCGCCGTTCGATCGGCTGAGGTCCGTGATCATCCGCGCCGACAGCTATGTGGGGACCCAAATACAGCGGGGTTCGTCGGGGTTGGAACTGCATTCGGAGACAGCGCGGATTGGTGAAACCACTCGGAATGGGCCGGTGCTGCTGTCATGGCGCGATGTGGAACAGCAGTGCCGCGACACTCCCTATGGTCGGAACGTGATCCTGCATGAGTTTGCCCACTTGCTGGATATGATCGATGGCGATGTCGACGGAATTCCGCCGCTACAGAGCGAAGAACAATACAAGACGTGGAAAGACGTGACGCGGATCGAGTACCACCGTCTGGTGAACGAAGCTCAGTTTGGGATCCCGTCGCTGTTGGATTGGTACGGCGCGACAAATGAAGCGGAATTCTTTGCAGTAGCGACGGAAACGTTCTTCGAGCAACCGACCGAACTGCGAAAGCTGCACCCGCGGCTGTACGATGTATTGCGAGTCTTCTACAAACAAGATCCCGCCAACCGGTGGATGCGAAGCGTCGCGGAAGACGAACTGGCGATTCCGGGGCGATTCCCACTTTGGTGTTGCATGCTGACAGTCAAGCTATTTGCGAAAGCTCGTGATCTGGTGGGGAGTCCGGTTATTCAGATTCCCTGGTCGGATGGGGAGACTGTCAGCCATTTGAAGCAGGCTCTTGGTGAGCGACATCCTTCGCTGATGCCGCTTGTCCCAAGGTTGTTGGTCGCCGTGAACAACGACTATGCGTCGGACACCACGAGAGTCAGTATTTCGGATGAGGTCGCCTGTTTTCCGCCGGTTAGCGGCGGTTAGGCGCGGACTGAATTGCGCGATTTATTTGTAAATTGAGGCCTCGTCTGAAACTACTATGATTCTGCTGACCCACGACGCGATCGACTACCACGCTTTGACGGAATCTGTTCGCTCGCCGAACTCAGGGGCGGTGGTCCTCTTCCTGGGGACTGTTCGTGAGATGACTGGCGGGCGGCGGACTGTCGCCTTGGACTACGAGGGCTATCCGGAAATGGCGCAGGCCAAGCTAGCAGTGCTTGAGACGGCCGCGAGAAAACGGTGGCCGATTGATCTGGTCGGCATTGTTCACAGGCTGGGACACTTGGAGTTGGGTGAGATCAGCGTCGCAGTCGCTGTCAGTTGCCCGCATCGGCAGCAGGCGTTTGAAGCCGGAAAGTTTCTGATCGATGAGCTCAAAATCTCGGTTCCGATCTGGAAAAAAGAGAATTGGGACGACGGGTCGACCGAATGGGTTCATCCAGGTAGTGAATTGCCGCCACCAGTATGACGCAAAGCAAGTTGGTTCCGCATAGAATGTGATCAGTGGGGCCTCAAATCCCCCTCTCATTTTCTCCACTGGTCCGATTGGCCGCGAACACGCTGCCTCATGACGAGCAAGATGTCTGAACTGCTACCTCTTATTGATTCCTTTGGCCGGTTGCATAACAACCTGCGCATCAGCGTGACGGACCGCTGCAACATTCGCTGCTTCTATTGCATGCCAGCCGAAAATGTTGAGTTCATGGACAAGCAGGAATTGCTGACGTTTGAAGAGATTGAACGCTTCGTCCGTGCTGTTGTGCCGCTGGGGATCAACAAGCTGCGACTGACGGGGGGCGAACCGCTGGTTCGTCGAGACCTGGACAAGCTTGTTTCGCGACTGGCCGCGATTCCGGGAATTGAAGATATCGGTCTGACGACCAACGGCATTCTGCTGGCCGAACAGGCTGAGGCTCTTTACGCCGCCGGATTGCGCCGGATCAATGTCAGTCTGGACGCGTTGACGCCGGGGAAGTTCAAACAGTTCACGCGACGAGACGGATTCGAAAAGGTGATCGAAGGGATCAAGGTGGCTCAGCGAGTCGGCTTTGACCCCGTGAAAGTGAACGCGGTTTCTGTGCGCGGCTTGACCGAGGAAGAAATTGTCCCATTCGGTGAATTTGCGCGAAATACCGGCGTGGAAGTTCGGTTCATCGAATATATGCCGCTGGATGCCGACAACGCCTGGGAACGCGACAAAGTTCTGTTCGCTCACGAAATCATCGAACGTCTCTCGGCCGAAATCATGCCGTTGATTCCCGAAGGAACTCAGGAGCCGCATGCGCCGGCGACCGATTTCGTCTTTGAAGACGGTATCGGACGTATCGGATTCATTGCGTCTATCAGCCAGCCATTTTGCATGAGCTGCAATCGGATTCGTATCACGGCGGACGGCAAGCTGCGCAATTGCCTGTTCAGTCTGGAAGAGACGGATGTTCGGTCGCTGCTGCGAGGAACGGGGAGCGACGCCGAGATTGCCGCCGCCGTCCGAGCGAGTGTCGCGGCGAAAAAAGAGGGCCACGAAATTAACACTGCTCGTTTCATTCAGCCCGAACGACCCATGTATTCCATCGGTGGATAGGAACCAGTTGAGATGAACTCTCAGAGCTTTTTCGTCGGATGGGGAACCCTGACTCTGATCAACGCGGGTTTGGCCCAGGGAAAGAACCGCAGCGGACTGAACTGGTTTCTGATCTCATTGCTGCTGGGGCCCATTGCGACATTCGCGTTGGTAGCGCTTTGTCCAAAATTGCCGTCAAAGTTCTAGGGCGGACTGTTCTGTTCTAATTTTCGCGGCATCAACGCCCGCGAATGTTGCATCGACTTCCGCCGCAACCGCGACGGACATGGTGACGATTGCTTCATCGACGACTGTCGTTGATTTGTTAAGACGAGAATTCCGAACGCATCTCGTCAATCATTCGCGATGCCAAATCGAGGCGTGAGCAATTTCCACATCTTGAGTGCGGACCAGAGCTTCTAGATTGGTTGACGCGCGCCGACTCTCGTCGCACTCGCGCTGATGTGTGTCCGGAAAAGGACGGACCAACCCTTGTGATCGCGGACTCAGTCTTCGGTCTGCCACAAGCTCGCTGGCACTTGGTTTGCATTTCGTCAAATAAGCAAATCTGCGCGATCACTACAGATGCAAGTCCATTCGTTATCGATCTTGTTCTCAGCCTTATCTGAAGGGACGGAACCATGGCGGCGAGACGGCGGCAAGTTGGGTTCACATTGATTGAGTTGTTGGTGGTGATCGCGATTATTGCGGTGCTGATCGCTTTGTTGTTGCCCGCGGTTCAGCAGGCGCGAGAGTCGGCGCGGCGGACCCAGTGCAAGAACAACATGAAGCAAATCGGGTTGGCACTGCACAACTACCACGATACTTATAACACGCTTCCGCCAGGGGCAGTCCAGACGTTCACTGGAAACTTGCAAAACGAAGCGTCTTGGATTTCGATGATTCTCCCAGGCATCGACCAAACTCCACTCTTCAATCGCGCGAACTTTAGCTCCTGCTTTGGTTGTACGAATAGCCCAGGAAATCCGGCTTGGGAAATATCCAGTCAGAAAATCCCGATGATGCTGTGTCCGTCTGACGTTGATGTTGGATTAGTCCTCAATGCGTATCAGCGAGGTAACTATGCCGCGAATACCGGGATCGGCCCTTTGCATAGCGTGACTGATCCCAATGATCCAACGCGAACGGCGATTGGCCCATTCACGATGAATAGCAACAAAGCGTTTCGGGACTTCCTGGATGGGACCAGCAATACGGTTGTCGTTGCCGAACTGTTGAAGTCGCCAGGCGCGGATTTTCGTGGGGTATTGCACTATCCCGAGGGGCCGCTTTACCAGCATGATCAAACGCCAAACAGCAGCGTCCCCGATCAGTTCCGTAGCGGCCTGTGTGTTTCGATCCCCCGAGCGCCGTGCGTGGGGGTCTACGGCGGCTACAGCGATCGATCGATAGTTTTAGCAGCCCGCAGCGTGCATACGGGTGGTGTACACGTCTTGATGGGGGATGGTTCCGGTCGATTTGTCAGTGACAATATCAATCGCCCTACTTGGCTGGCGCTTGCCACACCGAGCGGCAGCGAAACAATAGGCGAATTCTAGGGTATTCACTTCACTGGTTGATGTGACTCAGCAAATCGGGTCGACGATTCAGATCCGCCTTCGCCGCATCATGGGGGTTAAGGCAATCGTCAACTGGAGGCCAGGGCGTGCTCGGAGACGCCGCGAAGTCTTCTCATTTAATTTTCATGCTGGAGGCGACTGGATGAGTGTCCGGACAACCAATTGGTTGAAGAGTTGTTTCCGCTCAAGTTCGTTGGCGATATCGATCGTCATCGCGAGCGGCTGCGGCGGGACGGGCGGCCCTGAACGCGCCATTGTTTCGGGCGAAGTGACATTTGACGGGCAACCGATTGAGACCGGTGTGATCGCGTTCATTCCCGATGGAGCAACAAAAGGGCCAACAGCGGGGGCAGCCATCCAGAATGGCAGGTATGCGACGCCAGCCAGCTCAGGCCCGGTTTTGGGGCCTCATCGTGTTGAGATTGTCGCCCATCGCACGGGCCGAGTGATTGAAGGTGCGGGAATTGAGGGCAGCGGCGGACCTTCCGGCAGCATCGTTCTGGAAAAATCCGAGATGTACGTGCCGACCCAATACAACAAAAACAGCACGCTGACGTTCGAGGTGAAGTCGGGCAAAAACGTGCAGGACTTTCCGCTGAAGTCGGCGCCCTAAGGTCAGGTTGAAGTCGCTGCATGGCGATCACGTCTATCCATCCAACAGAAAACAGGCTTGCCACGTTCGTCGTAA
>DASYEA010000357.1:0-8227 GCA_036499265.1 Schlesneria sp.
TGATCGAACTGTCGAAGACTGACATGAAAGGCCGCGACTATAAAAACGGCTTGAAGATGTACTCGGCCGCACGCTGCGTTGTCTGTCACCGATTCGGTGGCGACGGTGGTGCCACTGGCCCCGACCTGACTCAAGCAGCAGGCCGCTTCAACTTCAAGGACGTTGCCGAAGCAATCATTGATCCGAGCAAGGTTGTGTCCGATCAGTACAAGACGACCCAGATCGAAACGAAAGAGGGAAAGTCCTATACGGGGCGAGTCGTCGGATTGACGAATGACACCATATCGCTGCTGATCGACCCCGAGGATTCGACGAAAGTTGTCACCGTCAAGAAGTCCGACATTGAAGAGCAGCAGTTGTCACCTGTGTCGCTGATGCCCAAGGATCTCTTCAAGCAACTGAACGAGAAGGAAGTCCTGGACTTGATGGCTTACCTGCTCTCGCGCGGTAATCCCAACGATCCAATGTTCCGCAAGTAATCGACTCGTGCTCGAACTCCACGCTCGATCGAGCGTGGAGTTTTTCTTTGGTGTAGCCGATTCTCATATCGCGTCTTCGTTACAGACCTTTCAGGATCGTTTTTTGTCTGTTGCCAGTGACCTCGATCTTGCCAATGATCTCATCAAGATCTTGATCTGCGTGGTAATCGCGACGCGGTGTGCGAGATTCGCATTTGGCAAAGGTCGTGTCATGGGCAGTGCGGCCGATTGTGTCATTCGTCGTTGGCTTGGGTCACTCTTGGTGGCCACCCATCTTCTCATCGCTTTCAATACGGCGATTGCTGACGACGCGTCATCCCCCGAAATCATGCTGGGACTGAACACCAGCGGTCACAATGGTCACGTGACGCGCCTCGTCATTGATCGACATCGATCGCAGTTGATTTCGGTTTCGCACGATAAGACGATTCGCTTCTGGGATTTGGCGACGTACCAGCAGATCCGCGTTCTGCGACCGCCGATTGGACGTGGGATTGTCGGCGAGCTTTACTCGGCGAATCTGTCACCCGATGGCAAATGGCTAGCGGTCAGCGGCAACACCGCTCCGGAAGGATCGAGCGATCACAGCATCCTGCTAATCTCGCTTCCCGATGGGCACCTGGTCCGCCGACTGAGCGGGAATTCTCTTCCGGTGCAGGACATCGCGTTCTCACCCGATGGGGCTTGGCTGGCCTCGGCAGGGGGTGACGGTGTCTTGCGACTTTGGGAGACGACGAATTGGCAACTCGCTCACTCATTTCAAGGTCACGTGGCTCGCATCGATAGTTTGGCGTGGAGCCCAGATAGCCGACGGCTGGTGACGGGGTCGTGGGATTTGACGTGTCGGTTCTGGTCACTGGCAGACGGCACATCGAACTCGGTTGTGGCTCATGGAGGCCACAGGGTTTACTGCGTCGCGTGGAGTCCCGATGGTCGAACTGTTGCGACGGGTGGTGGTGATCGATGGGTGAAACTTTGGGAACCGGATGGGCGTCTGCGTTCGAACGCGGTCGCCGCGCCGCTCACATTGGAAACCGTCTGCTTCTCACCTGACAGCTCAAAATTGCTGTACGGGTTTGGTGGTGCTCAACTGAAGCAATGGGCGGGAGGGATGATTCGCTTGGCTGACAATGCACTTGTGGCATCCTACGTCGGGCACTTGGAAACGGTGTTGTGCAGCGCATTCTCGCCCGATGGTAAGTACGCGATCTTTGGCGACTGTGAAGATCACATTTGTGTGTGGGAAGCGGATACCGGACGACTGGCTGCACGACTGCGCAGTGAAGGTTGGCCGATCTATGCCACGGGATTTAGTGCCGATGGCAGGACGATTGGCTTCGGATACAGTCATGTTCCGGGGTCGTCAGTCCAAGCCACGAATCCTTTGACGCGAGCGTTCACGCTGGACCAATTGTCGCTGGCCCCAACACCCGATTACACCTACATGCGAGCGCAGGCTCAATGGGGTCCGCTGATGATTCATCGCGATTCGTATCGCCAGGTCAGCATCTCGCAACTGGGAACTCCCATCGCTCGATACGCCGGCTCCAATCTGACGATTCGCTCGCGAACGATGCTGCCAGGGAATCGAGCGGCGATCGGACTCGATCAAAGTGTCATTGTGTTCGATGCGCTGAATGGAAAGCCGATCTATCGACTTCCGGGACATCTGGACGCAGTCTGGGCGGTCACCCCCTCGCCTGATCAGAAGCATCTGCTGACCGGCAGTGACGACGAGACGATGCAGATCTGGAACCTGGAGCGTTACGAGCACACGCTGTCGCTGTTCTTCGCCGGAGACGACTGGATTGCGTGGACGCCGCAGGGCTACTATGCCGCTTCCCCCGGCGGCGAGAACCTTATGGGCTGGCATGTACAACGCGGCTTCAATTCGATGGCGACCTTTCATCCGGCGTCACGATTTCGAAGACGATTCTATCGCCCCGAGATCATCCGGCGTGTTCTCTCTGCGGGCGGGCCCATGCAGGCCCTGAAGCAGATCACTCCTGCAAATGGAGCGGAGACAAGATTAACAGATGTTCAACATAGCCTGCCGCCCGAAGTGTCAATTGCGGTGACACCTCAAGCTTCAGATGCGTCCGATGGCAAAGTGGAAGTGCGTGTCGCTGCCACTCCCAGTTCCGGGGATGCCATTCGATCCTTACGATTGCTCATTGATGGTCGCCCTGGTCCGGCGACCAAGGACGACGAGGAACTGAGTCCATCGCCGGTTCCAGATAGCGTCGGAACGGGCCAGGAATCACGAATGACGTGGCAACTAACGCTACCCCCGGGGCCGCATCAATTGATCGCCAAGGCCGATTCAGAAAGAAGCATTGGCCTGAGTGATCCTGCCGATCTGACCGTGCTGTCGCCAGTCGCGAAGAGTCCGCGTCTATTTGCGCTGGTCGTGGGCGTGTCTGGAAATCAACGAGCCGATCTGCGCCGTACGTTTGCCTCGGTCGATGCCCAGGCGATTGGGGCGATGTTGGGCAATCAGCCTGCGCGTCATTTTAGTGACATTCAAGTTCGTGTCGTGACCGATCCGCTAGTGACGCGATTCAATTTCGAAGAGGGATTTCGCTGGCTGCAGCAAGTCATGACATCAGACGATGTCGGCGTGATCTACTTCGCGGGTCAGGTTCTGCGAGATCAACACGACTCGCTATATTTTCAGCATCAGGAAAGCCGCTTCGGAGATCCCGCCGCGGGGATGTCTGACCACACGTTGAAAGGCTATCTCAAGAAGATCCCCGGGAAGTTGTTCCTGGTGATGGATCTGATCGCTCGTGATGAGAATTCTCAGACAGCAGTGAATCCAACGCTCCCGCCATCGTACGAACGCCGGTTCGTAACAGATCTGGTCCGGGAACTGGCAGAAGAGGACTACGGAGTCGCGGTACTGGCCGCAATCGGGAGTTCCGAACCATCGGCGAGTGCAACGGCCCCCAATCGCAGCGCCTTCGTACAGGCTTTACTCGATAGCGCCTCAGCCAAGGCCGATACGAATGCGAATAAAGTCATCGACGTGACTGAGTTGATCGCGGTTGTGCGTAAAGACCTCAGTCAGCGACTACCATCCACAACTGTGCTAACGGCAGCCATGCCGACCTTAATCAAGGCCTTTCCGATCGTGTCGGTTCCCTGACGCATACTAAAGCAGTATCGGTGATTGGCCCTGCCTGCTGTTATGACGGCTCGACCTATTGGCGAGAAGGTAGGCTAATTCATGCTGAAGATCGGCGGAAAGTCCAAACCCGCCGCGGCCTTCTCTGCTCGCGGTTCCATGCGTTTCAGGAGTTGCCACAGCATCTGGCTACGGACATCGGTGTTCAATTCTTCGAGGAAGTTCTGAACGATGGACGGTGCGAGCGGCAACGCCGACGCGATGATGTCGCAGACGCTTCCCAAAGGGAGATCTTCAGACAGCGCCTGCTGCACCAGACGTTGAAACTCAACACCCGGGAACAGATTGCAAAACAGCGATGTGATCTCTTCCGCGCGAGCTTGTCGATCAAAGGTCGGCGTTTCTGGCACTTGATCCAAGCAGAGTTCCAAGTGTCCAACTCGATAGAGACGATCCAACGGTTCTTCGCTAAGGATGCGAGCGCGGGTGACTCCACGCAGCACCAGGATATAGCGTCCGTCATCCAATCGTTCATGAGCGATAATTCGCCCCAAGCCAACAATCGGTGCAACAGCCTCCGTTGATGATGGCTGAAGACCCACTGCCAGCAGGCGTTCGCCTGCCAGCGCGTCGGCGGTCATTTCGCGATATCGCGGTTCGAAGATATGCAGCGGCACCGCCGCGTGAGGAAACAACACCAGATTCGGCAATGGAAACAGCGGAGCACGTCCGGAAAACGTTTTCAGTGCTGGATCTGAAAGACACCATTGAGACATTAGATCAGTCCCTCCTGTACGGCGTAGATCTTGGGGACCAGTTCGTCGCGGATGGCGACCGTGGTCGGATAGGCCTCGGTATTGGCCAGTAGTTCCGCGAAACAGAGTTCAAAATCGGCCAGGAACCGCCCAAGGGCAATTCCCATATACTCATCACCCAGAAGCACGAGCCGTTGTCGTGACGTGTGATAAAGCTTCTTTGCGCCGCCGAAGTTCTCGTTCCCAAAATGAAATAAGGCCACTGCGGCCTGAATCATGCCCTGCAGAAACTTCCTGTCGTCGCCCTGCGATTCGGACCACAGCTCTTCGAAGACTTCATGACATTCGAAGAAGTCTTCTTCATTGAACAGCCGAAGTCCTTCGCGGTACTGTTCACCAAAATCAGTGGTCACTCAATAAACTCCTAAGATCGTGGCCCGGTCATCTGGCCGGAATTCTATCTCCGGTTGGTGACCGCGGTCTACGAGGAATCTTCCTGGGATCTTAATCTTTTATGGCAAAGTCCAAGAGCAGTGATGATCGAAAGCAACGTGCCCGCAAGATCGTGCGCGAGCTGGCAAAAACCTACCCTAATGCGGTCTGTGCCTTACATCATACGACCCCATTTCAACTATTGGCAGCCACGATCCTGTCCGCGCAATGCACGGATGAACGAGTGAACATGGTGACGCCCGACCTGTTTCGTCGCTGGCCGGACGCCGCCGCGCTGGCCGCCGCGCCCGTCATCGAGGTGGAAGAAGTTGTTCGCTCCACGGGGTTCTATCGCGCGAAAGCAGCGAATCTGGTTGGAATGGCGAAGGGTCTGGTCGAACACCACGGGGGTGAATTGCCGCGGACACTGGAAGAACTGATCGCCTTGCCGGGCGTCGGTCGCAAGACGGCCAACGTCCTGCTAGGAACTGCCTTCGGTATCGCCAGCGGAGTGGTCGTGGATACCCACGTCAAACGCATTACGAATCTATTGGGGCTGACAACCAGCAGCAACGCCGAACAGATCGAGCGCGATCTAATGGCGCTATTGCGAGAATCCGAGTGGGTCAACTTCTCGCACCGTCTGATTCATCACGGCCGACAGATCTGCATCGCGCGACGACCCAAGTGTTTGGAATGCACTTTGCTGCCGTTGTGCGATCGAGTTGGATTGCCTGAGCTGAAAAAGTGAGAAAGGCTGTCTTCAAGAACTGAAAAAAGCACCAAGACACATGGGTGCCGTGGTGCTTGGTTGATGGCATTTATGTGATCTATTCTCATCTTTAGATGGCATCGCCATCCGCATCAGTCCGCGTGCTCACGCAGCGCGGCTCACCGAATACTCTTGTAACACCAAGTTGCAATTGCTGCAGCCGGAATCACAATCCGAGCGCGTCAGTCATCGTATAAAGGCCCGGCTTCTTGGTCGCCAGGTACTTCGCGGCCGTCAGGGCACCTGCGGCATAGCTGTCACGGGATTGACCACGGACGGCGACCTCCAAGGTCTCGCCCAAGAGTCCGAACACGATTGTGTGTTCGCCGACATTGTCACCAACGCGTAGAGCGTGGTAGCCGATTTCGTTGCGTGGTCGCTGTCCAGTGCGACCTTCGCGACCGTGAACATGATTCTCCTGCCCCATGACACCAGCAACGATCTCGCCAAACTTCAATGCCGTGCCGCTTGGAGCATCTTCTTTAAAACGATGATGGCGTTCGATGATTTCCACGTCGACGCCTGTGGAGTGATCCTTGAGCGCCCGGCCCGCATCGGCGACTAACTTCATCGCAATGTTCACCGCGAGGCTCATACTGGGAGCCATCAGAATCGCTGTCGTCTGGGCGGCTTCTTTCACATGCTCGCGTTGCTGTTCGGTCAGCCCCGTCGTGGCAACCACCAACGGAATTCCCCGCGAAGCGCATTGCTTCAAAATCGTCATGCAGCCTTCGGGCGTCGAGAAGTCGATGACGACATCAACATGTTCAACCACGTCCGATAAGACGAGTGCTCCAACTTTGCCGATCCCCGCGAGTTCACCCGCATCGCGTCCAAGATTTGGTGACGCAGCCGATTCGTAGGCGGCCTTCACGACCAGTCCATTGTCCGCTGCGGCCAAAGCGACGACGCGCTGTCCCATTCTGCCACCGGCCCCATTCACACCAATCTTCAAAACGTCTGCCATTGCGCTTTCCAATCTTGATCATTTGCAGCAAAGCTGAACCTGAGCGGTCATCGATTTCGACAACATCTTAGAACAGTCGGTTGTAGCCATTCAGTGCGGCTACTCGGTACGCTTCCGCCATCGTCGGATAGTTGAACGTGGTGTTGATGAAGTACATCAGCGTGTTGTAGGGTCGGGGTTGCGACATGATCGCCTGGCCGATGTGAATGATTTCACAAGCGCTGGCACCGAAGCAATGGATCCCCAGGATTTCCATGGTCTCGCGGTGGAACAGCAGCTTCAACATTCCCGTAGTCTGGCCAGTGATCTGAGCTCGCGCGATACTCTTAAAATGAGCGTGTCCCACTTCGTAAGGGATTTTCGCTTCGGTCAATTCACGCTCGGTCTTGCCCAATGAACTGATTTCAGGGCTGGTATAAATGCCAGCGGGAATATCCAACGAAGGGGGCAGTCGGCATTCATCTCCGCAGCCGAGTCCCTTGAGGATCTCATTAGCGGCAAAACGTCCCTGATTATAAGCCGCACTGGCCAGGGCCGGAGGACCGATGACGTCGCCCGCCGCATAGATGTGCGGGACAGACGACTGCAGTTTGTCGTTCACGACGACGTTGCCTCGTTTGTCGGGCACGATGCCGATTTCTTCCAGGCCCAATCCGTCGGTATTGCCTGTTCGGCCAGCGGCCCATAGCAGAATATCGGTCTTGAGCTGCTTGCCCGATTTGAGATGAATGACGACGCCATCATCCATCGCTTCAACGTGATCAAACTCTTCGCGATGACGGATGATGACCCCACGTTCGCGCAGATGATAGCTGAGTGCATCGACGATCTCTTCGTCGAGAAACTCAAGCAGGCGATCGCGGTTGTTGACGAGATTCACTTTGATTTCGAGGTTGCGAAACATCGAAGCGTATTCACAGCCGATGACGCCAGCTCCGAAGATGGTGAGCGACTTGATGTGAAAGTCGACTCCCAGGATCGTGTCACTATCGAAGATTCGCGGATGATTGAAATCGACTTCTGGTGGTCGATAAGGGCGAGCCCCTGATGCGATCACGATGTACTTGCCGTGCAATACGGAACGTGACCCGTCGGCCTCGACAGCTTCCACTGTGTGAGGGTCCAGGAAACGAGCACTACCACGCACGATAGGGACATCGTTGCGGTCATAGAACGTGGTCCGCATCTTCACCTGAGCGTCGATCACCGTTTTCGCGCGACGGCGCAGATCGGGGATCATGAAGTTCGCAGTGATGCCATGCTCACGAAATAAGACGCTGCTGTTCACAAGCGTCGATTGAAAGATTGCGTACCGCAGTGCTTTGCTGGGAATGGTCCCGCGGTGCGTGCAGGACCCGCCTACAGCAGGTTCGCGTTCGATGACGACAACTGATTTATTGTGCTTCACGGCCTGCATGGCAGCCCCCTCGCCGCCGGGGCCCGTTCCAATCACGATGACATCGTATTCGTCAGCCAGATCGCTCATGCCGTTTATTGCCTTGAAGTAACTTGGAAACTTGGGGTGCTCAGCGGTCGGTCGCTTGAGACTTCTGGAACTCACACGATCAATGTCGCCGCATGGCGTCCTGAAGTGCCGTTTCGACGATCGGTTCCAATCGTCGATCTCCGTCACTGGCGTCACGAATCAGGTTGAGCGCCTGCTGTCCGTTTCGGGTAACCTCATTGCGGTCGGCC
>DASYEA010000358.1:0-4354 GCA_036499265.1 Schlesneria sp.
CAGGGCAACATCGCTGTCGCTCGATAGATCGCCTCGACGACCGCGATCCATTAACTTGACATCACTGTCGCTGTCGTTCGCGGGATAGAGTTTCACATCGCTGTCAGACTGGGCGAGACGGACATCGCTGTCAGAGTCCGAGATCCGGCGTTTTACCGGATCAACCAGCTTCACATCGCTGTCTGAATCGGCCGGCGGCGAAACTGTGTTGACGAGTTTCACGTCGCTGTCACTGTCGGACTTCAGTCCCAACTTAGAATCAGTAATCAGTTTGACATCGCTATCGGACTTGCTGGGGTCCATTACTGGAAGTTCGGCACTACTTCCAGTCAACCGCCTTTCAGTCACGATGCGAACATCGCTGTCCGAGGAAGTATCGCGGCCCTTACGAATCACTGTGGCCTGACGCCCCAGATCGTCGTCGTCCATGATCGCCACATCGGGATCGGAGTCCGGCCGGCGTCGTCGCGCAAACTCTTCGACATCACTATCTTTGAATTTCCAGGTGCCGCGATCGGCAAACCCGCGGATGTCGCCCTTCTCACGCAGGCGGATCAATTCCTCGGTCTTGATCTTCAGCAGTGCGGCAGCTTCTTCGAGACCCAAGTACTTCTTGCTGGCCATGTTGACCCTACTCCGCTCGAAATTTCCTGCGCCGTGAAACGCGACAAACCGGATATCATGAGCCCTAAAGCCGTCTTCGACAGTTCATCGGCTAATTCACAGATCAATTTGCATATGACCCGCGCTGGGAATCACAAGTCCAGGCAAAATCTGGATTTGGCTGTCACGACCCCTACCAGCAGGTCCCTGCCGTCGAATCGCAAAGCTGAAGGCTCATACAACTGCTAATCTTCACGCATATTGTACGGGCGCCGTTTTACGGCAGGCAAGGGAATTCCCCCTTAAGAAGCATCGCAACTGACGCCGCTGCCGTCCGAAGGCGAAACCCTTCGGACGGCAGCGGTCGTAGCTTTTGCGGTGAATTTGCCGGTTGATCGCATTGCAACATGCGATCAATTGGTCAGAAACGCTCGCTTGTAGGCGCGTTCGACGTTCTGCTGGAGTTGGGTATTGTTCGCGTGCTCTAATTCCAACCACTTCAATGGATAGTCGTTCGGGATTTTAAGTTGACCAAGTTCCTGGATCCCTTTCCAGACGCGAATTCCCAGCAGACACTCCTCCACCAAGGTGTCTTCGCTCTTCAGTTCATTGTACTCAGGCTGATTGAGGATTTTGTCGAATCCGGTCATCCCCGCCAACGACAACTCAAGGGCCTTGTCCAATTCTTGACTCTTGTACTTCTGACTGGCTTCGTACAGGCTGCGATGGGCCTCTGCAGTGGTCTGTTCCGACTCACAGTTGCCACGCGTTGTCCAGTAGTAGTAATTGACCATCTTCCGATATCGATCCACCATGTCTGTGACACGGACGACGTCGTCGGGGTTGGCGATTTCCTTCTTGACATCATCGCGGGACATCCCCAGACGGATATCAAATCTCACCGGGTTGTTGAGGTCACCGATCGGAATACTGAAGACTTCCTGGCCATATTTCGAGGTCCAGTCCGACAGCGCTTCAAGCCACGCTTCTCGCGTGACTTCGCCGAACTTTCCGTCCTTCTGCAAGACTTGAGCATAGTCGAATTGGCACCGCGCGGGCATGGAGCGGAACAGGGTCCGATCGAGGATGTGTTGCGGTCGGTGCTCGGTGTCTTCGATCTGGCAAGCCCTGATATATTCCTTCTTGGCAACCAGATAGTTGTCCATAATGTCGGGATTGAAGGCCGGATCAGGACCGTTTTCGAACTTCGGATCGGGATCGTGCAAGAAGTAATTGCGATAGTACTTGGCCTCGTCCGCGTTCCCAATCTTCTTCTGATAGACGTTGGCGACGTGGTACTGCAAATGGGTCGACTTGCGGTTTTGCTCAACACCGCGTTTCAGAAATAGTCCCCCGACTTTCACGTAATAGTATCGATCTTCGACGGCATCCCATTCGGCGGAGGTGTTGTACGCCAGGTTCCAGCCGTTCATTTCCCACACTTTTTCGAAGTGGGGCTGCAGTCGAACGATGGACTCGGTCGTCGCCCGCATCTCTTCCCATTGCTTGGCGTCGCGTTCTTTTTCGAATTGCGTATAGAGCAAGTTGACCGCGACCCCGCGCATGCCCAGCAGGACCAGGTTCATCGCGGCACCGGAAGGATCGACCTTGCCCAGGTCGCTTTCGCCCAACTCGTATTTCGTGCGCAGGCGAGTCAAGGTTCCGCCGGGGCTGTCTTTTCCTGAGGCAGGCAGACCCAAGCGGATAATCGGGATCAGCAGAATCAGGATTCCGCACAAATAAACCAGCTTGCGCTGTTGCGAGGTTAAAGATGTCATTTGGACTCCAATTCACGAATCCGCAGTGCGAAGAAGCCTAGCAGGACGCACGGCAGGACATAAGCCAGTGTAATCAGCAGACAAGGGCCCAACGATTGATCGAACGGAACATCGAACCCGTTGGCAACGTATTCCTGCATGTTGAAGTACTTCAAATGCGGAATCACCTGCTTGCAGGTCCACAGGAAGAACGTCAATACCCAGTCGACACCCTGCATGACTGTAAATGCGGAGTTGGCCGGCAAGTCCGTCGTGGGATTCATATGAGTGATAATGCGATAGATCGATTCAAAGAACCCACCGCCCTGCCAACCGTCCTTGATGCTCTTGCCGCCGATCAATTGATCCATGAATTTGTGCGTATCTTCACCGCTCAGGATGAACAGGATGAACGTTAACGCAGTCGCGATGGGGCCCTTCAGGAACGTACTGGCACAGACACCCATCAGCACCACGAGAATCATGATCAACTCGATACCGAAGACCGCCTTGAAGAACCCGACGGCAAAGTTCTGATCGGGCAAGCGAATGAACAAATCGATTCGGGCCATGCCGAGGTACTGCTCGCGATCGATGCACGAGACTTCGACGATGAGATTCCCATCAGAGGTCACGAAGTCCTTGATCAGGTCGTACGTCTTTCCTTCGCTCGGTACTTCCAGCTTGCGAGGGATCGCCTTCGTGACACCGCGTTTCTCAACGATCGGCCAAGCCTGGGTTGTGTAGGTGATGTTCTTTTCGGGGTTGCGGAACTGATAATCGAACAGCAATTGTCGATTCATATCGCCTTTGTAGCTGCGAAAGGCCATGAACTGATTTTCGATGTGCAGATTGCCTTCGGAGTCCAGTGAATTTTCGCCGATTCCGCTAAACGTCCAGATCGCCCTGGCCTTGGTGGCCCCTTCGATATAGCTGCGGAACTCGTTGATATCCCCGACGTTGATCCCTTTTTCGACATCTTGACCATTACGATCTTTGAATGACAAATTGCCACGCACGGGAACACGACAGATCAGCATCGACCGGGCATCAGCAGGGATCTGTCGCACGATCCAGATCCAGCCCACAACAGACATCACCAGCAGGACCAATGAACCCAAGGCCGTGAATCCCAACACGCGGCCAAGCACGATTTCTAATCGTCGTGCGGGCTTCGTTACCACGGTATGAAGTGATCGCAGGCGAATTTCTTCCGGGATCCCGAAGCTGCTGAGAATGAACATCAGCGGCAACGTCAACCAGGTGATCGCTCGCAGCACGAAGCTGATATAGAGCTTCACGGTCGGCTTTGTGATTTCTTCACCGTCGTTCCCCATGAACCAGCCGGCAAACATGAAGAGCAGGGCGAAGACGACGAAGATCAACAGCGCTTTCCGGCGATAGGCTTCCATAAAGGTCAGCTTGGCCAGCGCGAAGACGCGGCGGATCGAGATGCTGACGAGGTCAGTCAGGAACCCCTGCACTTCGTCCGCAAACAGTGGCAAGCCTTTTCCGCCGTGAATCACCAGCATCGACAGCAGCGAAACCAAAATAGCGGCTGCGCTTAAACCGCCGACGACAATCAGCCAGTGCAGGAGCGCCGGGGCAAGCGGCATCAGATCCGGATCGAATGACATGGCTTGTGACGGCCTTTACAAGCGGAAGAATGAAAGAGCGGAACAGTCTCGCTGAAAACCAGATCGGTCAACGACTAAGCCTTAAGAGGCGGTTCCTTCTTTGACAGTACGGTGACCTGGTCGTTCGCGGCTTTCCTGCACGGTCTTGAGGAACAAGTCTTCCAAGTTCGCAGTGGGTTGATCCACTTTCAGAACATTGGCGCCATGCTTCTTCAGGACGGCTTCGACTTCGCGAATGGCTTCCGGGCTAAGCTTGGAACTGAGGATCTGCGTCTCGTCCTGCGCTTTGAGCAGTTCGTCGACTCGTCCCATCACCTTCAACTCACCGCCGTAGAGGATGGCGATGCGGTCACAAAC